>NZ_JBHYPE010000034.1:0-82768 GCF_042746015.1 Streptomyces sp. NPDC058773 | reverse complement strand
TCTCTGTGTCTTGGCCTCGTACTTGTTTTTTATCGAGCGCGTGCCGTCGTCCCGGTGGGGGGGGGGGGGGGGGGCGTGATCTACCCCCCCCCCCCCCCCACCGGCCCCTCCCCCGGGTCCGGCGGAAACAGGGGGGTGCGGCTCAGCCGTTGAGCGCGTCGAAGCGGCGGGCGAGTGCGGTGCGGCCGGCCTCGGTGAGGGTGCCGTGCAGCCGCATCCGCGCGAGGCCGCCGTCGGGGAAGACGTCCAGCCGTACGTGGGTGGCGGTGACGGCGGCCGGCAGGGCGAAGCGGTGCGGGGTGTCGGGCTGGAGCCTCGTCTTCGGCAGGATCTCGAACCACGAGGCGTCGTCGGCCGGGTCGCCGTCGCAGCCGGACAGCGCGGCCCAGCCCGCGGAATTGCCCTTGAGACAGGCGGTGTCGATCTCCACCGCCCGGATCTCGCCCTGTGCGGCGAGGCGGAAGCGCACCCAGTCGTTGGTCCCCTTGACCCGGCGGCGGCGGTTCTCCCAGCCGTCGTCCATCTGGCGGGAGAGATCGGGCCGGATGATCTGGGTGGGCGAGGAGTAGAAGCGGTCCGAGGCGTCCTCGACGGTGCCGCCGTGCATCACCGAGGCCAGGTCGAGAGTGCCCAGCACATCGAGCCACTCCGGGTCCGGCACGACCTCGCCGTGGACCCGGAGGCGGGCTATGCCCCCGTCGGGGTGCTGCTTGAGGCGCAGGTGCGTGAAGCGGCGCCCTGCGGTGACCTCGAAGCCGTTGGCGGCGTGGCCGCGGACCGGGGTGCGCGGGACCAGCTCCTCCCACTTCACCCCGGCGGCGAGCAGTTCGTCGGGGCCGGGGCTGCCGGGCAGCGAGGTGGCCTCGACGGAGATCTGCTGGGGGTAGTTGCCGCGGAAGTGGGCGGTGTCGACGACGATGCCGCGGATCACCCCGGGAGTGGCGAGCCGGATCAGCGCCCAGTCGTGCGCGTCGTCGTCCGGGAAGGGGTGGTCGCCGTCGGTGCCGCGGCGGCGCCGGGTCTCCCAGCCGTCCATGATCTTGCCCTTGTGGCCGAAGTGCTCGGGGTCGAAGACCGCCGGAGTGGGCTTCAGCAGGTTCTCGCGCTCGGCGAAGAACTCGTCGTTCGCGGCGATGACCCCGGCGCCGAGGCGGCGGTCGGCGAGGTCGACGAGCGAGGTGAAGGGGAAGTCCCCGCCGCGGTAGTCGGCGTAGGGGTCGCCGCCACCGTACGGGCTGGCGTCGTTGGCGTGCGGATCGGTGGAGTCGGCGGCCGGGTTGGCGGTCATCGCTGCCCTTCGATGGGTGGGACGTGCGGACCATTTCACGGTCGCAGGGGACCACCCCACAGGTCCATCGAAAGTTTTTGAGGAATAAGTTCAGCTGGACTGAATGGTTTCTCCGTCCGGCGGCTGGGCGGCGGCCGCCTGCCGGAGCGCGGCCAGCACCCGGGCCGGGCCGGGCGCCCCTTCGGAGCCGCGCCGGGCGGCGGCGATCACATGACGGCGTGGCTGGTCCGCGTGCAGGACCCGCAGCGCGACGCCGTCCGCGGCGCGCTTCCGCCGGGCCCCGCGGCCCGCGCCGAGGCCGCCCGCCATCGCCATCCGGGGCACCAGCGCCACCCCCATCCCCGCCGCGACCATCGCCCAGATCGCGCTCCAGTCGGCGGCGGCATGCGCCTGCTCGGGCACGAACCCGGCGTTCTCGCAGGCGGCGGTGGTGATCTGCGACCAGGGCCCGCTGCTGCCGAAGATCCAGGGCTCGTCCGCCAGGTCGGCCAGCCGCAGCCCCGGTTCGGCGGCCAGCGGGTGCCCGGCCGGCAGCGCCACGTCCAGCGGGTCGGCGAGCAGCGTGACCCGGCTGAACTTGGGGTCGCGCGGAGTGGGGGCGTGCGCCGCCAGTGACAGCGCCAGATCGACGCTGCCCTCCGCCAGCAGCTCGTAGGCGGCCTCCGCCTCCGCCTCCCGTACGGCGACCGACAGCCCCGGATGCGTACGGCGCAGCTCCTGTACGGCGGGGACCACCAGCGCGGGGATGGCGGTGGAGAACGCCCCCACCCGCACCTGGCCCGCCTCGCCCTGGAGGTAGCCGAGCAGCTCCGCGTCGGCGCGCTCCAGCTGGGCGAAGACCGCGTCGGTGTGCCGCAGCACCAGCTGCGCGGCGGCGGTCAGCCGCACCCGCCGGCCGTGCGCCTCCAGCAGCGTCACCCCGAGCGCCCTGGCCAGCCCGGTCAGCTGCTGGGAGACCGCCGAGGGCGTCATGTGCAGCGCCTCGGCGGTCGCGGTGACCGTGCCCAGCTCGTGGAGGGTGCGCAGGATGCGCAGCTTCTTGAGGTCCCAGTCGGCCATGCGGGCAGCGTACGCACCCGCCGCCGCGGTCACCGCGGACCACGGCAGCGGGGAGCCGGCCGGGTCAGGCCCGCCGGTTGGCCTCGCGGCGGGCGAGGATGGCCGCCTGGCGCTCGTCGAACTTCCGCGCCTGGCTGTCCAGACCGTTCATGAACAGCCCCAGCTCCTCCTGCGCCGCCAGCCCGGCCGGCCCCAGCCCGCCGATCTCCAGCACCTTCAGGAAGCGCAGCACCGGCTGCAGCACGTCGTCGTGGTGGATGCGCAGGTTGTAGATCCCGCCGATGGCCATCCGGGCGGCGGACCGCTCGAAGCCGGGCATCCCGTGGCCGGGCATCCGGAAGCCGGTGACGACGTCGCGCACCGCGCACATCGTCTGGTCGGGCGCCATCTCGAAGGCCGCACCGAGGAGGTTGCGGTAGAAGACCATGTGGAGGTTCTCGTCGGTGGCGATCCTGGACAGCATCCGGTCGCAGACCGGGTCACCGGAGTGGTGGCCGGTGTTGCGGTGCGAGATGCGGGTGGCCAGCTCCTGGAAGGCGACGTACGCCACCGAGTGCAGCATGCTGTGCGAGTTGTCGGACTCGAAGCCCTCCGACATGTGGGCCATGCGGAACCGCTCCAGCTCGTCCGGGTCGACGGCCCGGCTGGTGAGCAGGTAGTCGCGCATCACGATGCCGTGCCGGCCCTCCTCGGCCGTCCAGCGGTGCACCCAGGTGCCCCAGGCGCCGTCGCGGCCGAAGAGGGTGGCGATCTCGTGGTGGTAGCTGGGGAGGTTGTCCTCGGTGAGGAGGTTCACCACCAGGGCGATCCGGCCGATGTCGCTGACCTTGGACTGCTCGGGCTCCCAGGCCTCGCCGTCCAGCGGCCCGGGGAAGTTGCGTCCGTCGCTCCACGGCACGTACTCGTGCGGCATCCAGTCCTTGGCGACCTTCAGATGCCGGTTGAGTTCCTTCTCGACGACCTCTTCGAGCGCGTAGAGCAGCTGAGCGTCGCTCCAGGCGGCCTGGCCGAGCTCTCCGTTGTGGCGGGCGGGGGCGATGGTCACGGGGGGAACTCCTGGGGACGATGACCTACGGGACCGTAGGTTGGGACCTACGGCTGCGTAGGTTACGTCATCGTAGGTACGGGCCGGTTAAGTGCGGTCCCCGTGCAAACCGGCCGAAAATCGCGCGATAGCCGCCTCGCAACCCCTTTTCCACCTGCGCCAATATCCGGGTACGACAAAGGGCGCCCCTCGGTTCTTGTAACCGAGGGGCGCCCTTGAGGCGTCGTGTGGTGCCCGGCGTCAGGCCTTGGAGGAGGCCTTCTTGCGGGGCTTGTCGCTCACCATGACCAGCCCGGCGATGACCAGGAAGAGCACGATGGGCAGAGCGACGTAGAGGCCGAGCGTCTCGATCACGCTCAGACCCGGACCCGGGTCGTCACCGTCGTCGCGGGTGAGCGCAAACGCGGGGGACGACATCAGCAGCATCAGCGCGGTGCCGGCGGTGATGGTTCCGGCGCGCAGGACATTCTTATTGACCTTGTTGCTCACGAAGTCAACGTATAGGACGCCTCTTCGGCCCGCGCGCCCGGGGTGGCACAACCGGCGGACCGCCGCTCCCGGCAGCGCCCCGGGGTACCGCTAACGGCTCGCGCCCGACAGCTCCCGCATCAGCGCGTGCAGCCGGGGTGAGGCGGCCAGCTCCTCCAGGGTGTACGGACGGCCGTCGGGGCCGGCGACCGGCAGCCGCCAGTTCGGGTACTCGTCCCAGGTGCCGGGGAGGTTCTGCGGCCGCCGGTCCCCCACCGCGTCGGGCAGCCAGACGCCGACCATCCGCGCCGGGGTGCGCAGCAGGAAGCGGTGGACGGCCTTGACCGCCGCCTCCTCGTCACTCCGCCCCTCGGGCAGCAGCCCGCGCCGGACCAACTCCCGCATCCACTCGGTGAGTTCGTGGGCGGCACGGGACCGCTCCCGCTCCGGCGGCCCGGCGAGCAGCCCGAGCCGTTCGCGCAGCGCGACGTCCGCTCCGGCCAGCCGGGCGGCGGTGGGCGGCAGATCATGGGTGGTGACGGTGGCGAGGCAGGCGCTGCGCCACTCCTCGGGCGCCAGGATGCGGGCGGCGGGGGCGGGCCCGGCGACGGGCTCAGGGACGGGCCCGGGGGCCACGGCCTCCGGGGCCACGGCCGCACCGGGGCCGTCCCCGGCGCACACCGCGTCCCCGGCGTGCACCGGGTGCGTCCTGTCCGCGCCGTCCGCCGTGCCCGTCCCGCCCCCGTAGTCCCGTTCGAACCACAGCACCGAGGTCCCCAGCACCCCGCGGGCGGCGAGCGCGTCGCGGACGCCCGGTTCGACGGTGCCCAGGTCCTCGCCGATCACCGCGGCACCGGCCCGCTGCGCCTCCAGGGCCAGCACGGAGAGCATCGCCTCGCCGTCGTAGCGGACATAGGCGCCCTCCGTCGGCGGCCGGCCCTCCGGGATCCACCACAGCCGGAACAGGCCCATCACATGGTCGATCCGCAGCGCACCGGCGTGCCGCAGCAGTCCGCGCAGCAGCTCCCGGTAGGGCGCGTGGCCGGCGGCGGCCAGCGCGTCCGGGCGCCAGGGCGGCAGGCCCCAGTCCTGACCGCGGGCGTTGAAGGCGTCCGGCGGCGCCCCGACAGACATGCCGTCGGCGAAGGCGTCCCGCTGGGCCCAGGTGTCGGCGCCGGAGGGGTGGACGCCGACGGCGAGGTCGTGCACCAGCCCGACGGGCATCCCGGCGTCGCGCGCAGCCCGCTGCGCGGCGGCCAGCTGCTCATCGGTGAGCCAGGCCAGCCGGCAGTGGAAGTCGATCCGGTCCAGCAGCCGGTGCCGCATCCGGGCGGTGCCCGGGGACCGTGGATCGCGCAGCCCGGCGGGCCAGCCGCGCCAGTCGGCGCCGTGCCGTTCGGCGATCGCGCACCAGGTGGCGTGGTCCTCCAGCGCCTGGCCCTGCTCGGCGAGGAAATCGCAGTACGCGGCCCGCCGGCCCGGACTCAGCGGAACCTCCCACAGCAGCTCCAGGGCCGCGCGCTTGAGCGCCCAGACCGCGTCCCGGTCGATCAGCGCGCCCCGTTCGAGCACGTCGGTACGGAGCGCCTCGGCGCGGGCGGCCAGCTCATCGGCCCGTAGCCGCGCGGCGCCGCCGAGCTGGGCGTACTCCGGGACGGCTTCGATCCGCAGATGGACCGGGTCGGGGAAGCGGCGCGAGGAGGGCCGGTACGGCGAGGGGTCGGTGGGCGGGCCGGGGACGGCCGCGTGCAGTGGGTTGAGCTGGACGAAGCCGGTACCCAGGACGCGGCCGGACCAGGCGGCGAGGTCGGCGAGGTCCCCGAGGTCGCCCATACCCCAGGACCGCCGGGAGAGCAGCGAGTAGAGCTGCACCAGAAAGCCGTGACTGCGGCCGGGGGGCGCGGGGACCCGGTCGGGCGCGACGATCAGCGGGGCACAGCCGGTCCGGCCGTCGGAGGCCTGCGCATGCAGCACATGGATGCCCAGCGGCAGCCGGGCGAGCGCGGCGGGATCGGAGGCCGCCGCATCCGCCGTCCCCCCGCCTTCGGTCTCGACCCGGAGGGCGGTGCCTTCGGGGAGACCCGTGAGGTCGGGTGGCCGGTCCGGCCGGGCGACGACGGTGCGGGGAAGCAGGGCGCGGGCCGCGTCGTCCTCGTACGCGGCCAGGGCGGTACGGACGGCGTGCGGCGTCGAGGCGTCGACGCCGAGTGCGGCGAGCACGGCGACGACGGTGTCGTCGGCGATCTGGACGCTTCTGCCCGGCGAGGGTGAGTACGACGTGTCGATGCCGTGCAGCCGGGCGAGCCGCGCGCGGCCCATCGGTCGTCAGACCTCCATGGACTCCGTGCCCATGCCCGCGGCCGTCGGCTCGCTGGTCAGCGGCAGCTCGGCGGCGATCGGGACCTCGCTGGTCAGGGGGGCGGCATCGGCGAGCGGGGGCTCGCTGGTCAGGGGCGGCTCGACGAAGCTGTAGGAGCCGGAGCCGTCCAGGCCGGAGTCGGGGTCGGACACCCCGTCGAAGAGGTCGGGCTCCATCGTCGCACCTCCCGGTTTGGAGGACAGAGCGTCGAGGAGCAGTTGAGCGGACGCGGCCACGAGGGCCTCCCGTTCATCGGTAGTGGGACACGTGGGCCCTACCCACTCGACACGATCGCAGACGTATCTGCTCACGAAACGTGTCCCACGTCACATTATGCCCTACGCAGGCGATTTCACTGCCGGGGGCGCCGGCGGGCGCACAGAACGCGCGGAATCCGGGCCGCGCGGCGGAATTCCTGCGGACCGCCGCCCCCTGTGCATCCCCTTCGCGCCACCCCGCGGACACCCTCCGTACACGGCATCGCGGCACCCCGCCATGGCCTTGTTGACACCCTCACCGCCACAATGGTGGGCTCACGGCCGAAGCCCGTCCTGGCGGGCATCGGCGGGGAAAACGGGGCGCCGGTGCGAAACCGGTGAGCAAGAGACGGGGACGAGGAGCAGCCGTGCGAGGCCGGGGCGTGTGGAGCGTCGGGAAAATCGGTAGGAACGGCAGGGGAAGCGGCGCGGGGGCCCGCGCGCGGGTGGCGGGGACCACCGCGCTCGCGGCCGCGGTGATCGGCGGTCTGCTGGGCGGAGCGCCGGGTGCACAGGCCGCGCCCGCGGACCCCGCCATCGGCACACCCGAGCAGCCGGACCGGCCGGCCGGAGCGGGGCACACCCCCGCCGTCTGGCCGCGCCCGCAGTCGATGCAAGAACTCGGCACGGCCGTGCCCCTCACCCGCGAGGCGGTGCTGGTCGCGGCGCCGGACACCGATCCGTACGCGCTGGACGCGCTGCGCGGGCTGCTGCGCGGCGCCGGGGTGCGCGACGTCCGGACCGCGGCGCCGGGCGACCGGCTGCCCGCGGACGGCCTGGTGGTCCGGGCCGGCGGCGAGCAGGCGGCGGACGCGCTGCGGGCCCTGCGGGCTCCGGCCCGCGGGGACCTGCCGTCCGGCGGCTACCGGCTCGCCGTGGGCCGGGTCGCGGGCCGGGACACGGTCGCCCTGGACGGCGCCGGCCCGGACGGTCTCTTCCACGCCGTGCAGACGCTGCGGCAGCTGGTCACCGGCGACCGGAGCGGTGGCGGGAGCCGGGCAGGCGGACGGCAGCTGGCGTCGGTGGCCGTACGGGACTGGCCCGGCACGGCCGTGCGCGGCACCACCGAGGGGTTCTTCGGGCAGCCGTGGAGCCAGGAACAGCGGCTCGCCCAGCTGGACTTCATGGGGCGCACCAAGCAGAACAGGTATCTGTACGCGCCCGGCGACGACCCGTACCGCCAGTCCCGGTGGCGCGAGCCCTACCCGGCCGCGCAGCGGGCGGACTTCCGGGCGCTGGCCGAGCGCGCCCGCGCCAACCACGTCACGCTGGGCTGGGCGCTCTCCCCCGGCCAGGCGCTGTGCTTCTCCTCCGAGGACGACCTGCGGGCGCTGCGGCGCAAGGTGGACGCGATGTGGGCGCTGGGGGTGCGCTCCTTCCAGCTCCAGTTCCAGGACGTCAGCTACAGCGAGTGGCACTGCGACGCCGACGAGGACACCTTCGGTTCCGGCCCGCGGGCCGCGGCCAAGGCGCAGGCCCGGATCGCCAACGCCCTCTCCACGCACCTGGCGGAGCGGCACCCGGAGGCCGCGCCGCTGACGCTGATGCCGACCGAGTACTACCAGGACGGCTCGACGGCGTACCGCAGCGCACTCTCCGACGCGCTCGCCGACCGGGTCGAGGTGGCCTGGACCGGTGTCGGGGTGGTCCCGCGGACCATCACCGGCGGCGAACTGTCCACCGCCCGCCAGGCGTTCGGCCACCCGCTGGTGACCATGGACAACTACCCGGTCAACGACTACGCCCAGGACCGGATCTTCCTCGGGCCCTACCGGGGCCGCGAGCCGGCCGTCGCCACCGGCTCCTCGGCGCTGCTCGCCAACGCCATGGAGCAGCCGCTCGCCTCCCGTATCCCGCTGTTCACGGCCGCCGACTACGCCTGGAATCCCCGCGATTACCGCCCCAAGGAATCCTGGGAGGCGGCCGTCAACGACCTGGCGGGCGCCGATCCCCGGGCCCGTGCCGCGCTGCGGTCGCTGGCCGGCAACGACTCCTCCTCGGTGCTGGACCGGACCGAGTCGGCGTATCTGCGGGTGCTGATCAACCGCTTCTGGGCGGCCCGCGAAGCGGCGACCAACCACGGCCGGCCCGGCACGGACGTGCACCTCGCCAAGGCGGCGCGGGCGCTGCGGCACGCGTTCCGGACCATGAGCGGCGCGCCCGACGCCCTGCACCCGGAGCTGGCCGCCGAGATCCGCCCCTGGGCCGAGCAACTGGCCCGCTACGGCAGCGCCGGCGTCCACGCCGTGGACACGCTGATGGCGCAGGCGCACGACGACGGCGACACCGCCTGGTCCGCGCAGCGCACGGCGCAGCGGCTGCGCAAGGAGATCGCGCGCTGCCCGGCGACGGTCGGCAAGGGGGTACTCGCGCCGTTCCTGGAGCGGGCGATGACCGAGGCCGACGCCTGGACCGGCGCCCGACGCGAGACGCCCCGGCCCGCCGAGGGCGCCGATCCGACGTCCCTGACCATGCCCTTCGAGCGGGCCCGCCGGCTGGCCGCGGTCACCGCCCTGACCGAGCCGGGCCCGGCCGCGGGCGCGGTGTCCCTGGAGGCGCATGTCCCCGGTGAGGGCTGGCGCCGTCTCGGCCGGCTCTCCGCGACCGGCTGGACGGAGGCCCACACTCCCCGGCTGCGCGCCGACGCGGTACGGCTGACCTGGGAGAAGGGCGCCAAGGCCCCGGCCGTGAAGGCACTCACCCCGTGGTTCGAGGACACCGAGCCGGCCGGGCTCGAACTGTCCCGCAAGGAGACCGACGTCCAGCCCGGGGACCGGGCGACGGTGGACGCCCTGATCTACTCCCGCCGCCCCGGCGACATCCACGAGAAGCTGACGGTCAAGGCGCCCAGGGGCTTCACCGTGCACGCCCCGAAGGAGGTCATCGCCCCGCGCGGCGGCACCGCCACGGTCCGCATCACGGTCGACGTCCCCGAGAACGCCCGCTCCGGGACGTACGAGATCCCGGTGGAGATCGGCGGCGCGGAGCAGACGCTGACGGTGCGTACCTATCCGCGCACCGGCGGCAAGGACCTGGCGCGCGGCACCGTCGCCACCTCCTCCGGCGACGAGACCCCGGACTTCCCGGCGTCGGCGGCCACCGACGGCGATCCGAAGACCCGCTGGTCGTCCACCGCCGAGGACGGCGCATGGCTGCAGTTCGCGCTGGCCCATCCGACCCGCCTCGGCCGGCTCGTCCTGAACTGGCAGGACGCCTACGCCGCCGGCTACCGCGTCCAGGTCTCGCCGGACGGCCGCACCTGGCGCACGGCCGCCACGGTCCGGGACGGCAAGGGCGGCCGTGAGTCGGTCCGGATGGACGCCGAGGACGCCCGGTTCGTCCGCATCCAGGGCGACAAGCGGGCCACCCGCTTCGGCTACTCGCTGTGGTCGGTGGAGGCGTACGCGGTGCAGGAGCCGGGCGGCCCGGACAAGCCCCCGGGCGAGAACAAGGATGCGGACCGGGGCGAGAACAAGCGCTGAAAGCCGTCCGGGGGCCGGGCGGCGCGGGCAGGCACGGAAAGCCGTCCGGGGGCCGTCGGACCCGCGCACACGGCGCGGACCCCCACGGTCCCCGGACGGAAGAACCCGGACCTACGCCGATACGGCGTCGATCCGGGCCAGGGCGTCATCCGCGCCGTACGGCTGCAAATACGGCAGCCAGCGCGGGTCACGATGGCCCGTACCGATGATCCGCCACGCCAGTCCTGACGGCGGGGCGGGCTGGTGGCGGAGCCGCCAGCCGATCTCGGCGACATGGCGGTCGGCCTTGACGTGATTGCAGCGCCGGCAGGCGGCGACGACGTTCTCCCAGGTGTGCTGACCTCCGCGGCTGCGCGGGATGACGTGGTCGACGCTGGTTGCGACGCCACCGCAGTACATACAGCGCCCGCCGTCACGGGCGAACAGCGCCCGGCGGGTCAGGGGCACGGGGCCGCGAAAGGGCACCCGCACGAACCGCTTCAAGCGGACCACACTCGGAGCGGGGACGACACGGGTTGCGCTGTGCATCAGGGCGCCGGATTCCTCGAGGCTGACGGCCTTCTCATTGAGGACGAGGATGAGCGCGCGGCGGAGCGGTACGACGCCGAGCGGCTCGTACGACGCGTTGAGGACCAGGACATGCGGCACGGGTGCCTCCTTGTACGCCGGCGGCGCGTGGCTCGCGCCGGGACGATCTCCCCACAGTGTCCCCCGCTGCCTGGTCGGAGCGCCACCATGACCGAGTAACGGCCCGGAGGTGTTTTCCACCACACCCTTCACGGCGCTGTCCGGATCCCGCTCTTTCCGGCCCGCGCAAAACCTGCCTGTTCGAACAACAGCCCGGACCGTTCCGGTTGCCCCGTTAGTGTGGTTGGTCTGCCCGGTTCCTGGGGTCCCACCGAGGCCCGGGTCTGCTGTCCCACACGGAAGGTTCGACTGTGTTCTGGTCCGCTTCGCCGGTCGCTGCCGCGCACCTGAGCGCCGCCACACCCGGCTCATCCGGCCCGGCGTCCCTCGACGACGCCACGGAGAAGGCCACCAACGCCGCCGGATGGGTGCAGGAGAACTGGGGGACGTGGCTCACGTCCGGCCTGCAGATCTTGCTGATCCTGGTGATCGCGGTGGTGCTGCGGCATGTGATCCGCCGCACCATCACCAAGCTCATCGAGCGGATGAACCGCACCGCGGCCGCCGCCCAGGGCACCGCGCTGGGCGGCCTGCTCGTCAACGCCGAGAGACGCCGGCAGCGCTCCGAGGCCATCGGCTCGGTGCTGCGCAGCGTCGCCTCCTTCGTGATCATGGGCACGGCCGCCCTGACGGTGCTCTCCGTCCTCAAGATCAACCTGGCGCCGCTGCTGGCGAGCGCCGGTGTGGCCGGTGTGGCCATCGGTTTCGGCGCCCGCAACCTCGTCACCGACTTCCTCTCCGGCGTCTTCATGATCCTGGAGGACCAGTACGGCGTCGGCGACGAGATCGACGCGGGTGTGGCCTCCGGCACGGTCATCGAGGTCGGCCTGCGGGTCACCAAGCTGCGCGGCGCCAACGGCGCGATCTGGTACATCCGCAACGGTGAGGTCAAGCGGATCGGCAACCTCAGCCAGGGCTGGTCCACGGCCGCCGTCGACGTGGTGATAGCCGCCGACCAGGACCTGGAGCGGGCCCGCGGCACCATCACCGCCGTCGGCGAGGAGATGTCCAAGGCCGAGCCCTGGAACGAGCAGCTGTGGGAGCCGGTGGAGGTCCTCGGTCTGAGCGAGGTGCACCTGGACTCGGTCACCATCAGCGTCTCGGCCAAGACCATGCCCGGCAAGGCCCTCGGCGTGGAACGCGAACTGCGCTGGCGCATCAAGCGCGCCCTCGACAAGGCCGGGGTCCACCTGGCCCCGCGCCCCCTCCCCGAGGACGAGGAACCGGAGCGCACCGACCCCACCGCCGCCATGGCGGCCCCCTCGGCCCTCAACAACCCGCTGTCGCCCCAGTCCTTGGCAACGAACCCGATCTCGTCGGCGTCGAAGCTGGGGAAGTAGGGGCGCGGAGCGGGCACGGCCTGACAGCTCCGCATCAGAGGGAGGGGCGCACCGACCGGGTGTGGGTGCGCCCCTCCCCTTTTGCCGTCCGGCCCAGGCGCCGCTCCCCCGCCCCAGGCCCCATTGACCCTGCTCCGGCCCGCGCCCTACCTTCCTGTGCACCGATTGGAACCTTTCCTGACTGCGGCTCGGCGGTTGTCCCGGCCGCCGGTGAACGGGGTGACGGTCATGGTTGGCGGGCAGTCGGCGCGGGAAGTCCCCGGGACGACATCACGGGTGCTGCGGGCCAGGAATGACCAAGGCGCACGCAAACTGCCGGTGCCGCAGGGCCCGCTGACCCGTCTCAGGCCTGTGTCCAACCCGTGCTCAGCCGCGTACCCGGACCGGTGCCCGGACCAGGGAACCGGCCTCTCGACGCCCTCCGCCGCACAGCCACAGCCCCGGGTCCCCGCCCGGCTGGAGCCCGCCGGGTATGCACCTCAGCCGCGTCGACGGCGATCCGACGCCGGTCGGCGCACCACGAACGGCACTCGCCACAGTCCGCGACACGACGTTCCGCCCCGGCTGACTTCCGTGACGCCACCCGGCGCCGCGCCGCTCGCCCCGAAGGCCTTCGTCGAAGGCGCCACGCTCACCGGAGTGAAGGGCTGACACCGCATGCCGTCTCCCCAGGGAACCACCCCGCGCCCCCGCATCAAGCTTGCCGTGGTTGGCGGTGGATCGACCTATACCCCCGAACTCATCGACGGCTTCGCGCGGTTGCGGGATCTGCTGCCGCTGGAGGAACTCGTCCTCATCGACCCGGACGCCGAGCGGCTGGCGCTGGTGGGCGAACTGGCCCGGCGGATCTTCGTCCGGCAGGGGCATCCGGGCCGGATCTCCTGGACCGGTGACCTGGACGCCGGTGTCGACGGCGCCGACGCCGTGCTGCTGCAACTGCGTATCGGTGGACAGGCCGCCCGCCACCAGGACGAGACCTGGCCGCTGGAGTGCGGCTGCGTCGGCCAGGAAACCACCGGCGCCGGCGGCCTCGCCAAGGCCCTGCGGACCGTCCCCGTCGTCCTCGACATCGCCGAACGGGTGCGCCGCCGCACCCCCGCCGCATGGCTCGTCGACTTCACCAATCCCGTCGGCATCGTCACCCGGGCGCTGCTCACCCACGGGCACCGGGCCGTCGGACTGTGCAACGTCGCCATCGGCTTCCAGCGGACCTTCGCCGGCCTGCTGGGCGTGGCCCCCGAGCAGGTCGAGCTGGAGCACATCGGCCTCAACCACCTCACCTGGGAACGGTCCGTACGCGTCGCGGGCAAGGACGTCCTCGCCGAGCTGCTGGCGGCCCACGGCGACGCCCTCGCCGGCCGACTCCGGATGCCCCGCGCCCTCCTCGACCACCTCGGCGCCATCCCCTCCTACTATCTGCGCTACTACTATCAACACGATGTGGTGGTACGGGAGTTGAGCGGAAAGCCGTCCCGCGCTGCGGAGGTCGCGGCCCTTGAGCGGCAGTTGCTCACCCTGTACGGCGATCCGGCGCTCGACGAGAAACCGGAGCTGCTGTCCCGGCGCGGCGGTGCCTACTACTCGGAGGCCGCGGTGGCGCTGACCTCGTCCCTGCTGAGCGACACCGGCGACACCCAGATCGTCAACACCCACAATCACGGCACCCTGCCCTTCCTCCCCGACGACGCGGTGATCGAGGTCCCCGCTTCCGTGGACGCGACGGGCGCCGCGCCGCTCCCCGTACGCCCCCTGGAACCCCGGTACGCCGGACTGGTCGCCCATGTCACCGCCTACGAACAGCTGGCCCTGGAGGCGGCGTTGCTGGGCGGCAACGGTCGCACCACCGGCCGGGCCGAAGGCCGCGACGCCGTCTTCTCCGCCCTCCTCGCTCACCCCCTCATCGGCCAGCTCGACCATGCGGAACGGCTCACCGACCAGCTGATCGCCCACAACCGGGAGCATCTGTCGTGGGCCTGACCGGCACGGCGCTCGCCATCGACGCGGGCAACAGCAAAACCGATGTGGCGCTGGTGGCCACGGACGGCAGAGTGCTCGCGACGGCCCGCGGCGGCGGCTTCCGGCCCCCGGCGGTGGGCACCGCACGGGCGGTCGACGTCCTGGCGCCGCTGGTGGCCTCGGTCCTGGCGCAGGCCGGACCGGGCCGCCCCGCAGACGGCCCCGCCGATGCCCCCGGAGACGACCCCGCCCACGGCCTTGTCGGCCAGCTCGCCGCCTTTCTCGCCAACGCCGATCTCCCCGTGGAGGAAGCGCGATTGACCGACGAGATCGCGAGCCGCGGGTGGGCGCGCACGGTGACCGTCCGCAATGACACCTTCGCCCTGCTGCGGGCCGGGCTGCCGGACGACGGGGAGCCGGTGGGCGTCGCCGTGGTGTGCGGGGCCGGCATCAACTGCGCCGGGCTCGGCCGCGACGGCGCCACCGCACGCTTCCCTTCCCTCGGCCGGATCTCCGGTGACTGGGGCGGCGGTTCGTGCCTCGCCGACGAGGCACTGTGGTGCGCGGCCCGCGCCGAGGACGGCCGCGGCGCACCCACCGAACTGGCCCGCGCACTCCCCGCCCACTTCGGGCTGACGACCATGGCGGAACTGATCGAGGCGCTCCATCTGCACGACATCCCCGGTCACCTCCGCCACGAACTCCCGCCGGTCCTCTTCGCCGTCGCGGACGCCGGCGACCGGATCGCCCGCACCCTCGTGACCCGCCAGGCGGAGGAGATCACCCTGCTGGCCCGCGTCGCCCTGGAACGCCTCGGCCTCCTCGGCGAGCCCACCCCCGTCATCCTGGGTGGCGGCGTCCTGGCCGCCCGCCACCCCCTCCTCCACGACCACCTCACCCAACTGCTCGCACAACACACCCCGAAAGCGGTCCCATCCGTCGTCACCGCCCCTCCGGTACTGGGCGCGGCCCTCCACGCCTTGGACCGGGCAGGAGCAAAGGCCGAGGCTTATGGGCGGGTCAGGAGCGTTTGGGGGGAGGGCGCCGGGGGCCGTCACCCCACCCGCACGCTGTCCCCCCGCCAGGTCTCCGCGCGCTCCCCCGGGGCGAGTACGAGCTCTCGGGCGGGGCCCCGGCACGAGGCGGGGGCTTGACCCGAGGCGGCGGCCTGGCCCGGCGCGGAGACGTCCCCCGGCGCGGGGCCGTCGCACACCTCGCGGGCCCGACAGCGCCCGGATGGATGCGGAGGCGGAGGCGGAAGTGGCGGAGGAAGTGGAGATGAGGGCGAAGCGTGGGCATCGCGCTCCGTGACGACCGCGACATACTGGTCCGTGTCGTTGATGATGAGCGTCGCCGAGCCGTCCAGGTGGTGGGCCAGGGGATAGCTGCCGTGCGGATCGATGTGGGTCGTGTCGCCGATGGTCAGGAAACCGCTGGCGGGAGGGGAGTTGTCGGTGCTCCGACCGCTGCCGCTGGGGGCGGTGCCGAGCGGGGTGAGGAGCTTCTTCAAGCGGCGCATGAGGGTGCCTCCGATGCGTCGGGCGCGGAGGGGACCGCGCCGGGGACAGGGAAAAGGACTGACCTTCGTCACTCAGCGTAGTCGGAGGTGGGTGGGCGTGACAGCGGCGCGTGGGAGTGAAGAAGGGGGCGTGGGGAGGCGGCGCGTGCGCGGGTGGGCCGGATCAGTCGTCCAGCGGGAGGGCGAGGTCCCGTACGTGGCCGGCGAGGAGGAGGACGGCCGCGTCCACGGCGGCCTGGGGGTCGCGGGCGCGGATGGCGTCGGTCAGGCGGGCGTGCGGGTCGGTGGGGGCCGCGGTGGCGGTGTCCAGGCAGGCGGCGCGGCGGAGTTCCTCGCGCAGGGCGGCGCTGAGGGAGCGGTAGATGTCGGCGAGCACGGGGTTGTCGCTCGCCTCCGCGACCAGGACGTGGAACTCGGCGTCGGCGGCGGTGAACTCCTCGCTGTCGTGTGCGGCGAGGGCGGCCTTGCGGCGGGCCAGTGCGGCCTCGATGCCCGCGAGCTGGGCGTCCGTACGGTGGGTGGCGGCCTGGCGGGCGGCAACCACGTCGAGGCCCTGGCGGACCTGGGTGACATGGCTGAGCTCGGCGCGTTCGAGGCGGCGGCGGAGGGCGACCGCGCTGTCGTCGTCGGAGATCACGAACGTGCCGTCGCCCTGCCGCGGCTCCAGGAGGCCGGAGTGCACCAGGGAGCGGACGGCTTCACGGACCGAGGCGCGGCTGACGCCGAGGGTCTCGGACAGTGCGCTCTCGGGCGGGATACGGCTGCCGACCGGCCAGGTGCCGTTCACGATCTGGCCGCGGATCTCATCGGTCGCGGTCTCCACGAGCGACACCCTGCCCTTACGGACGGACTGCACGAGAGCACTCCCCTTCGGCGCAGCATCCGGGTCCGGGTAACACCAGATGTCTGATGACTCTCCGCCCACTGTAATGCGGGGCGCGGTGGTGCGGAGAGCCCGTCCGGTGGATCGCGATCCGAACAAGATCGGGGCAATCGCGGTGTGGGTGCCAGCGGCTGCGGACATACTGCTGCCCATGCACCAGTCCCTCTCGTGAGCGCTCCCCGGGCGCTGTGCGGCGGGGGCCGGTCCCGCCGTCAGCGCCCCAGGGGGAGGTTCCGTGTCGACCAGCAGCGTGTCACCGCCGGCCGCGGTGCGCCGGACGGCCTGGGCCGAGGGGCTGGACGAACTGCGGGCCGCGGCGACGACCGAGCCGGGCCGGCTGCGGGTGATCGGTGCCGTACTGGCCCTGCTGGTGGTGGTGTTCGGCGCGGTCACGGCCTGGCAGGTGTCGGACCGGGCGGCGGCCGCGGACGACGTGGTGACGCACAGCCAGCCGCTGACCGCGGACGCGGCGAGCATCTACCGTTCGCTGGCGGACGCCGACACGACCGCAGCGGCGGGCTTCCTGGCCGGCGGCGAGGAGAGCCGGGCGACCCGTGACCGGTATGCCGCCGATATCGCGACGGCGTCCGCCCTGCTGGTCAAGGCGTCGGCGAACAGCGCCGGTTCGGACGGGGCGGGCGCACAGATCGCGAAGCTCAACAGCGGGCTGCCGCGCTACACGGGACTGGTGGAGACGGCGCGCGCCAACAACCGTCAGGAGCTGCCGCTGGGCGGCGCGTATCTGCGGTACGCGCATGAGCAGATGCGGACGGAACTCCTCCCGGCCGCCCGTGCGTTGTACGACGCGGAGACGGAGCGGCTGGCCGCGGACTACGCCACTGCGGAGGC
Organism: Streptomyces sp. NPDC058773; assembly: GCF_042746015.1. Lineage (NCBI taxonomy): Bacteria > Bacillati > Actinomycetota > Actinomycetes > Kitasatosporales > Streptomycetaceae > Streptomyces > Streptomyces sp. NPDC058773. The sequence goes on along the minus strand of NZ_JBHYPE010000034.1, from coordinate 65,576 downwards.
GTGGCCGTGGTGGGCGCTGACGGCGGGGGTGGTGGCGCTGGGTGCGCTGGGGTGGGCGCAGCGGCGCCACTACCGGCGGACCAACCGGGTGTTCAACCGTGGCCTGTTGGCGGCGACGGCCGCTTCCGTGGTGGTGTTGGTGTGGCTGGTGGCCGGGCATGCGGTGGCGCGCGGCGGGCTGACCGGTTCGTACGAGCACGGCGCACGGTCGCTGCGGGTGCTCAACGAGGCGCGGATCGATGCGCTGCGGGCACGGGGGGACGAGAATCTGACACTGGTGGCGCGGGGCGCGGTGCTGACCGACGGGGGCCAGGACTTCTACGAGGCCGGCTACCGCGCGGGGCTGAAGGATCTGGCGGGCGCGGGCGAGCGCGGTCCGGCGGCGGCGCGGAGCCGGCTGGGGAGGGCGCTGGCGCTGGCGGACGACGAGGCCGGGCGGCGCCCGGTGCGGGCGGCGCTGACGCAGGTCCGGCAGTGGCAGACGCGGCACGCGGCGGCGCGGGCGGCGGACGACAAGGGCGATTACGACGGGGCGCTGGCCACGGTGATCGGCGCGAAGGGGTCCTCCGGGGAGTCCTTCGACCGGGTGGCCGCCGGGCTCCAGCGGGCGCTGGTGCACGAGCAGGCGGAGTTCCGGTCCGCGGCGGACGGGGGGCGTGCTGCGCTGCGTGGACTCCCGGTGGGGGCCGGGGTGCTGGCGGGGCTGGCGGCGCTGGGCGCCGTACTGGGGATCGGGCGCAGGCTGGCGGAATACCGGTGAGGAGCCGGGTGAGGGGGACATGAGGATGCGCGCGCGAGGGCTGAAGGAGCTGCGCGCCGTCCTGGCGCCGGTCGCGGCGGGGATGGGGGTGATGGCGGCGGCCGCGGCGCTGCTGGTGCCGGCGCTGGGCGGCGGCGCCGGGGAGGACGGGCCCGGCCGTGGTGGTGCGGTCTCACCGGCGGTGACACACCGGGCGTACGGGCCGGGAGCCGGGCCCGCCGCGGCGCCCTGCACGGCGCGGAACGCCGCGGAGAGCCTGCGGCCGTCGTCGGACGACGGGGCGGCGGTGTCGCGGATCAAGGAGAAGGGCCAGTTGGTCGTCGGGGTCGACCAGAACACCTACCGGTGGGGGTACCGCAATCCGACGACCGGCGCACTGGAGGGCTTCGACATCGATCTGGCGCGGGCGGTCGCCGAGGACATCCTGGGGCCGCATCCGAAGGTGGTCTTCAAAGCGGTGGGGACCAGCCGGCGGATACCGGCGCTCCAGCAGCGCGCGGTCGACATCGTGGTACGGACGATGACCATCAACTGTGCCCGCAAGGAACAGGTGGCGTTCTCCACGGCGTACTTCCAGGCGGGGCAGCAGGTGCTGGCCCCGAAGGCGTCGAAGATCACGGCGTTCGACGATTCGCTGCGGGGCAAGCGGGTGTGCACGGCGGCGGGTTCGACGGGCGAGAGCGAGCTGTCGGCGCGGCCGCACGGCGCCAAGGTGCTGACCGTGCCCAATCAACTCGACTGTCTGGTGCGGCTCCAGCTGGGCGAGGCGGACGCGGTGGTCACCGACAGTGCGCTGGCCGCGGCACAGGCGGCGCAGGACCCGGCGGTGGAGCTGAAGGGCCGCCCGTTCACGGACGAGCCGTACGGCGTGGCGATGAACAAGGACGACACGGACCTGGTGCGGCGGGTCAACAAGGTCCTGGCGGACTACCGGGGCGACGGCGCCACGGACAGCCCCTGGATGCGGGCGTACCAGAAGTGGCTGCGGGCGGATCTGCCCGGCATATCGGGGCCGCCGTCGCCGGAGTACAGCGACTGATCGCTCCAAGGAGCGGTGTGCGGACGATCGCCCCATGGAGCGGGCCGGATGAGGTCACTATGGAGGAGGAAACGGAAGGAGCGGACCGCAGCGGCCGCCGGGTCGCAGCAATCGCCGTGCAGCGTACGCGTATTGGAGAGGTGATCGATGGGGGTCCCTGGACCCTTCCCCGGCTCTCCGGGGAGGCCCGATGCCCCGGTCCTGGACCGGGAGGAGGCGGATCGCGCCCTGGCACGGCTCGGTGCCGAGTACGAGGCGATCGAGACATCGCTGCTGGCGTTGCAGGATCACGCGGGGCGCCGGCTGCTGGAGGGCGCCGAACTCTCCGGCACCACCAAGGAGCGCTGGGCCGAGGCGGAGCGGTCGATCACGGTCCTCTGGACGCTGTTCGACGCGTACACCGCCGCCCTGGAGTCCGCCCGTGAGCTGCGGGAGCGGCGCCGCTGGCCGTCCGCGGAGGAGCTGGCGGAGCTGACGGAGCTGCTGCACGGCGCGGGCGTGACGGTGCCGGGTGCGGCCACGGCGGACGGCGGTCCGGAAGGCGGCGGTGCGGACGACGGTGCTCCGGCGGCCGGCTACGGGGAGGACGTCCCGGCCGGGCCCGGCGAGCGGTTCAGCCTGGAGGGCCTCGTCGCGCGGATCAACGGGCTGTACGCGCGGTCGCTGGATGTGATCGTGGCCGCCGACGCGGTCTGGTCGGCGCTGCCGGCCCGGATAGATCTGCTGTCGGCCGAGTTGCAGCGGACGCGTTCGCTGGCACATTCGGTGGGTGTGCGGCCCGGCGAGCATCCGTCAGGTGACGATCTGGAGCGGATCACCGAGGAGCTGTTGCGGCTGCGGGCCCGGGTGATCGCCGATCCGCTGGCGTTCTGGGTGTCGTCCGCGACGGGGAGTTCGGCGCCGGGCGGGGGCCGGCCGGACACCGGGCGCTACGACCGTGCGGCCCGTGCCCTGGAGGACATCCGGCGGGAGGTGGCGGCAGTGCTGGACGTGCGGCAGGACGCGGAGCGGCGGCTGATGCAGCTGCGGGACGTGCTGTCGCGGGCGGACCGCACGCTGACCGAGGCGCGGCAGGCCCGGGGCGAGGTGCTGGCGAAGATCGCCGCGTCCGAGGTGCCGGCGGTCAGCGGTCCGCCGACCGCGCTGCACGAGCAGTTGGCGGCGGCGGCCGGCTACCGCAGACGGGCGCAGTGGCACCGGCTCTCACCGCTGCTGGACAGCCTGGAGGAGCGGGCGGAGGAGGAACTCCACCGGGCCCGCGCGTCGTTGACAGCGGTGACCGCGCCGCTCGCGGTGCGCGCCGAGCTGCGCGGCCGGCTGGACGCCTACAAGGCCAAGGTCGCGCGCCACGGCATGGCGGAGGACCCACTGCTGACGGAGCGGTACGACCTGGCGCGCCGGATGCTGTGGAGCGCGCCGTGTGATCTGCGGGCGGCCGAGCAGGCGGTGTGGCGCTATCAGCAGGCCGCCGCGGAGGCGCTGGTTCCGCAACAGCCGCAGGGACAGGGGGAGTAGTGACGGAACGGGCCGACGAGCGCTGCCAGCGGCGGGACTGCGCGGGCAGTTACGAGGATGTCGGCGGCGGTGAGCGCTACTGCGACGTGTGCGGTCTGGCGCCGGTGGTCTCCCCGGGCGGGCTGCTGTCGTCGCCGCCCACGGGCCTGACGGACCGGGCGTCGGCGGGCGCCGCTGCCGCGCGGGAGGCGGCCGGGGCGTTGCTGACGGTCCCCTCCCCCGCGCCCGGTTCGGGGCGCGGCGCGCCGTCGGCCCGCCCGTCGGCATCGCGGCGGTCGGTGTCCGGCCGGCTGTCGCGCGCCGTGTCCGGGGGCCGTACGCGCGCGGTCGCGGCGGTGTCGGTGCACGGCTCGGGCAGCGGGGCGTCCTCCGGGCCGTCGCGCGGCCGGCTGGGCGCCGGGCTGGTGGCGGTCCCGGAGGTGCCGCGGCCCGATCCGCGGACGGCGGTGCTGGACAACCCCGAGGTCCCGGAGCGCAAGCGGTTCTGCAGCCGCGCGGACTGTGCGGCGCCGGTGGGCCGGACGCGCGGCGACGAGCCGGGCCGTTCGGAAGGGTTCTGCGCCAAGTGCGGCCATCCGTACAGCTTCGAGCCCAAGCTGCGGCCCGGTGACCTGGTACACGACCAGTACGAGGTCGTGGGCTGTCTGGCGCACGGCGGGCTCGGCTGGATCTATCTGGCGACCGACCACGCGGTCTCCGACCGTTGGGTGGTGCTCAAGGGGCTGCTCGACACGGGCGACGAGGAGGCGCTGGCGGTGGCGGTGTCCGAGCGCCGTTTCCTCGCCGAGATCGAGCACGCCAACATCGTGCGGATCTACAACTTCGTGGAGCATCTCGACCGGACGACCGGCAGCCGCGACGGCTACATCGTCATGGAGTACGTCGGCGGCAAGTCGCTCAAGGACCTCGCCAACGACCGGCGTACGGCTCAGGGCAGGCGCGATCCGCTGCCCGTCGAGCAGGCCTGCGCGTACGGCATCGAGGCGCTGGAGGCGCTCGGCCACCTCCACAGCCGGGGCCTCCTCTACTGCGACTTCAAGGTCGACAACGCCATCCAGCAGCACGACCAGCTCAAGCTGATCGACATGGGCGCGGTGCGCGGGATGGACGACCACGTGAGCCCGATCTACGGCACGATCGGTTACCAGGCGCCCGAGGTCGCCGCGCTCGGCCCGTCGGTCTCCTCCGACCTCTACACCGTGGCGCGCACCCTCGCCGTCCTCACCTTCGACTTCCAGGGCTACACGAACATCTTCGCGGACTCCCTCCCGGACCCGGACCACATCGAGGTGTTCCGCCGCTACGAGTCCTTCTACCGGCTGCTGGTGCGCGCCACGGACCCGGACCGGGCGCGCCGGTTCGCCTCCGCGGAGGAGATGGCCGAGCAGCTGACGGGGGTGCTGCGGGAGGTGGTGGCGCTCCGGTCGGGCGAGCCACGGCCCGCGCTGTCGACGCTGTTCGGGCCGGAACTCCGGGTGACGGACACCGAGTTGATGGCCGCGGCGGAGGGCGACAGTTCACTGCTGGGGGCGCGCGGAGCGGCGCCGGAGCGGGCGGCGGCGTCCGGCGGTCCGCGGCTGCGCCCCCTGGACGTCGCCGGCGCCGCCCTCGCGCTGCCGGTGCCGCGGGTGGACCCGGGCGACCCCAACGCCCGGCTGCTGGCCGGGCTGCCCGCCGCCGGAACCGCCGAGCTGCTGGGCGCGCTGCGGGCCGCGCCCGCCGACTCCCTGGAGCTGCGGCTGCGGGAGCTGCGCGCCCGTCTGGAGGCCGGGGACGGCACGGCGGCACAGGAGGTGCTGGCGACGGTCGCGGCGGAGCCCGCCGGGTCGTGGGCCGCCGCCACGGGGCGGGACGGCGGGGAGCCCGCCACCTGGGGCGCGGACTGGCGGGTGGTGTGGCACCGCGGCCTGGTGGCGCTGACGGCCGATGACCGGGAGGGCGCGGCGCTGGCCTTCGACGCGGTCTACGACGCCTTCCCCGGTGAGCCGGCGCCGAAGCTGGCGCTGGGCGTCTGCGCGGAGTTGCTGGGCCAGTGGGACAACGCGCTGGAGTATTACCGCCTGGTGTGGGCGACCGACCGCAGTTATGTGGGCGCCGCGTTCGGGCTGGCCCGGGTGCGGCTGGCGGCGGGCGACCGCGGCGGCGCGGTGGAGGCCCTGGAGTCCGTACCGGAGTCGTCCATCCACTACGTCGCGGCGCGGATCGCGGCGGTCCGCGCCCGGCTGCGGGAGCGGTCGCCCCGCGATCCGCTGCTGGCGGATCTGCGCGCGGCCGCCGAACAGGTCGAGGCGCTCGCGGACTTCGGTCTGGACACCGAGCGCCGGGAACAACTCACCACCGAGGTACTGGGCAGCGCCCTGGACTGGGTAATCTCCGGTAGCCACGGTGCCGGGCCGGACGGCGCGGCGACCGCGGCCGGGCGGCCGGCGCTGCTCGGCAGCCCGCTGGAGGAGCGCGGTCTGCGCTTCGGCCTGGAGCAGTCGTACCGGCTGCTGGCACGGCTGGCGCAGCGTGGTGAGAAAAGGATCGAACTGGTGGAACGGGCCAACCGCTTCCGCCCCAGGACGTGGGTGTGACATGGGTGTGACTGGGCCGTCCCGGTGTCCGGGCTGTGACGAACCGCTCGGTGCGGGGGACAAATTCTGCGGGCGGTGCGGCGTCGATCTCCTGGCGCCCGCCGCACCTTCGGCGTACGGCGCGCCGCCCGCGCCCGGCGCCTCCGCCGTACCGCCCCCGCCGCCCCCGCCGCCGATGCCGGCCGCGCCACCGGCGGCGCCCGCGGCGGCCGACCGCGCGGTGCCGGCCGGGCCGCCGCCTCCGGACCCACAGGCCCGTCTCCCGTACGGGGACGCCGGCGCGCCGCCGCTGCCGGGCCGACCGCCGCTGTCCGACGCCCCGCCGGCCGCCGATCCACGCGTGGCCGGATACGAGGCGGTCGCCGACGCTGCCGCCGGGGCCGCGGCCGGGGGCATGCCCTCCGGTGGGCCCGCCGCGCAGCCCGTGGCACCGTGCGCGGAGTCCGTGGCAGCGGGCGCGCAGCCCGCAACGTCCGCCCCGGAAAACGCAACGCCCGCCCCGGAACCCGGGACGCCCGCCGAGCCCGGTGGTCCCGGCGCGGAGCCCGCCTCCGCCGCGGCGGAAGACCCGTCCGACACGGCCCTTGCCGCCGGTACGGCCGCCGCGGACACCCCCGTCTGCACCGCCTGCCGGTCCGGGGCGGTGGGCGCCGACGGCTACTGCACGCACTGCGGGCACGCCCGGCCCCGCCCCCGCGACCACATGGAGTGCGAGGTCGGCGGCATCGCGGCGGTCAGCGACCGGGGCCACCGGCACCACCGCAACGAGGACTTCTTCGCGCTCCGTTCCGCCGCGCTGCCCGACGGCACCCCCGCCGTGGTGGCCGTGGTCTGCGACGGGGTCTCCTCGGCGACCCGCCCCGATGAGGCGTCCACGGCGGCGTCCGAGGCCGCCGGAGAGGCACTGCGGGCGTCCCTGCCGCGCGGTACGCACCCGGCCCAGGCCATGCACGACGCCATCCTGGCGGCCTCCTCGGCGGTCGACGCACTCGCCGCCGAGCCGTCCCTGGCCCATGACGAGCACCGCCAGCAGAACGCTCCGGCCTGTACCTTCGTCGGCGCGGTGGTCGGCGGCGGCCTGCTGACCATTGGCTGGGTCGGCGACAGCCGCGCCTACTGGATCCCCAACGACCGCACGGCGCCGCCCGTCCGGCTCACCGAGGACGACTCCTGGGCCGCCCAGATGGTCGCCAACAACCTGATGTCCGAGGCCGAGGCGAACGCCGACGAGCGTGCGCACGCCATCACGGGCTGGCTCGGCGCGGACGCGTACGAGGTCGAACCGCACACCGCGACGTTCAAGCCGGACGGGCCCGGTGTCGTGGTGGTGTGCACCGACGGACTGTGGAACTACGCGGAGACCGCGGAGCAGATGGCCGCGGTGCTGCCGCACGACGCCCCCACCAGGCCGCTGAACGGCGCCCGCACGCTGGTCACCCACGCCCTCGACGGCGGTGGGCACGACAACGTCACCGTGGCGCTGGTGCCGTTCCCCGCCCCGGCGGCGCAGCCGGCCCCGGCCTGACCGGCGCACCCGGAAGCGGGTGGGCGGGGTGCACGACGCGCCCCGCCCGTACGCCCCCGCGCGCCCTGCGCCATGCGCCATGCACCACGTGTACGGACCGACCGGTTACGGCGTCTCAAGGAGCGGAACGGATGGCCAACTTCGCCAAGTCCCGGGTGCCGCGTTTCTCCGCCGAGGTGCACCAGAACCCCTGTCTCCCCGAGGGCGGGCGGGAGATGCACGCCGTCGTCACGGTCACCGCGACCGGCGGCGGCACGACCGGGGGCCGGCCGCTGCCGGAAGCGGGGAGCGGCGGGCCGGAAGCCGGCGTGGTGATCATGCTGGACTGCTCCGGTTCGATGGACCATCCGCCGGCGAAGCTGCGCGGCGCCCGGGAGGCGACGGCCGCCGCTCTCGACACCGTGCGCGACGGCGTCGGCTTCGCTGTGGTGGCCGGTACCCACCGGGCCGTCGAGGTCTATCCCGGCGGCGGCCGGCTGGCCGTGGCCGGGGCCGCCACCCGGACGCAGGCGAAGGCGGCGCTGCGCGCGCTGACCGCGGGCGGCGGCACGGCGATCGGCGGCTGGCTGCGGCTGGCCGGCCGGCTGCTGTCGTCGGCCGGGACCGGCATCCGGCACGCCATCCTGCTCACCGACGGCCGCAACGAGCACGAGTCGCCGCGGGAGCTGCGGGCGGCCCTGGACGCCTGCGCCGGGTCGTTCACCTGCGATGTCCGCGGGGTCGGCACCGACTGGGAGGTCAAGGAGGTCACCGGCATCGCCTCGGCGCTGCTGGGCACCGCCGATATCGTCGCCGATCCGGCCAATCTGACCGCCGATTTCACGCGGATGATGAGGGCGGCGATGGGCAAGGCGGTCGCCGATGTCGGGCTGCGGCTGTGGACGCCGCTGGGTGCCGAGACCGTGTTCGTCCGGCAAGTGGCGCCCACCGTGGAGGACTTGACCGGGCGGCGCCGGGAGTCCGGTCCGCGGTCGGCGGACTACCCGACCGGCTCCTGGGGCGACGAGTCCCGGGACTACCACCTCTGCCTCCGGGTACCGGCCGCCGGAATCGGCCGGGAAATGCTGGCCGGCCGGATCACGTTGGTCCTTTCCACTCCGGACGGCGACCCCGCGCAGCCCCCGCCGCGGCCCCTGACGCAGGCTCTCGTACGGGCCCTGTGGACGGACGATGTGGCCGCTTCCACAGCGATCGATCCGCGGGTGGCGCACTACACGGGTCAGGCCGAACTGGCGCAAGCCATCCAGCAGGGGCTCAATGCCCGCAAGTCGGGTGATACCGCCGACGCCACCGCGAAGCTGGGCCGCGCGGTACAGCTCGCCGGCACCTCGGGGAACGAGGAGGCTGCGAAACTCCTTGCGAAGGTGGTGGACGTCGTCGATACGGCGACCGGTACTGTGCGACTCAAGGCGAAGGTCGCGGAGGCGGACGAGATGACTCTCGAAACGCGCTCGACAAAGACCGTTCGCATGAAGAAATAGCTACGAAAAGTACCGAGCAGTACTACCGGAAAATTCGGTACGGAGGGGGAAGAACCGACATGCCGACCTGCCCGAGCGGCCACCAGTCGGTGGCCGAAGACTGGTGCGAGGTGTGCGGCCAGCGGATGGCGGGTGCTGTCCCCCCGCCGCCCTCCCTGCCTGCAGGATTCCTGAACACCCCGCCGCCGGGGCAGCCCACCGGGCAGCCCGGTCCGCCGCCGGGGCAGCCCGGCCCGCCGCCCGGTGGCCCGGGTCCTGACTTCGGTGGCGGCCCCGGCCCCGCCGACTCCCAGGGCGGCCAGGGCGGCTACGGCTTCCCGCCGCCGGCACAGCCCGGCCCGCCGCCGGGGCAGCCCGGTCCGCCCCCGGCACAGCCCGGCCCGCCGCCGGGGCAGCCCGGTCCGCCGCCCGGCGGTCCCGGCCCCGACTTCGGCGGCCCGAGTCCCGACTTCGGTGGTCCCGCTCCTGACTTCGGTGGCGGCCCCGGTGCTCCCGACTTCGGTGGCGGCCCCGGCCCCGCCGACTCCCAGGGCGGCCAGGGCGGCTACGGCTTCCCGCCCCCGCAGCCCGGCCCGCAGGGCGGACCCGGCGCCCCCGGCCCCGGCCCCGGCCCGTCCGGACAACCGGAGAGCTGCCCGCAGTGCGGTACGCCGCGTGAGGCGATGGCGCCGTTCTGTGAGGGCTGCCGCTACAACTTCCTCACCAACTCCCCGACGTCCTACGCCCCGCCGCCCGCCCAGCAGCCGGGCCCGCCGCCCGGCGCCCCCGGCCCCGGCGCCCAGGGCGGCTACGGCTTCCCGCCCCCGCAGGGCGGACCCGGCGCACCCGCGCCCGGCCCCGGCACCCAGGGCGGCTACGGCTTCCCGCCACCCCAGCCCCCGCAGCAGCAGGGCATGCCCGGCGGCCCCGGCCCCGGCGGCTTCCCCGACCAGCCCGGTCCGGGTGGCTTCCCCGACCAGCCGGGCCCCGGCGGCTTCCCGCCCGGCCCGCCCCCCGGCATGCCGGGCCCCGGCCCGCAGGGCGGCCCGCCGCCGCAGCAGGGCGACGACTGGACGCTGAACCCGCCGAGCGCCCAGGCCGCTCCCCCGCCGATGGCGCCCGCGCCGCCCGGCCCGGGCCCGCAGGCCCCGTTCGAGCAGCAGCAGCCGCCCGCGCCGTTCCCGCCGCAGCAGCAGCCGGGACCGTACGAGCAGCAGCCGCCGTTCGAGCAGCAACAGCAGCAGTCCGGCCCGTACGAGCAGCAGCAGATGCCGCCGCAGCAGCCGGGCCCGGACCAGCAGTGGAACGGCGGCCCCGGCCAGGGCCCCGCGGCACCGCCGCAGGGTCCGGCGCCGGTGGTCGGCACCGGCTGGGTGGTCGCGGTCGCACCGGACCGCGAGTACTTCATGGCGATGATGGGCCGCAGCGGCCCGGAGGCGGCCGGGCTCAACCTGCCCGCTTACTCCCCCGAGCAGGTGCTCGCGCTCGCCAACGGCCAGATCGCGGTCGGCCGCCGACGCAACAGCACCGGCGAGTCGCCCGACATCGACCTGGGCAGCACGCCGGAGGACCCGGGCGTCTCGCACCAGCACGCGCTGCTGGTGCAGCAGCAGGACGGCAGCTGGGCCGTGGTGGACCAGAACTCCACCAACGGCACGACGATCAACCTCGCCGAGGACCCGATCCAGCCGTATGTGCCGGTGCCGCTCCATGAGGGCGACCGGGTGCATGTCGGCGCCTGGACGACGCTGACCGTCCGCCGCGGCTGAGCCGCCAAGGGCCGCAGGCGACCCCGGGGCGTGACCAACCGGTCACGCCCCGGCCGCATTTCCGGCCCCGCCACCGGCCGTGGCCCTACGACCGGAGTCCTCCGCCGGGACGTCTGCCACCATGGACGGGTGAACAAGATTCCACGCGGCACGCTCGAGGAGCAGACCTTCTACGAACAGGTCGGAGGCGAGGAGACCTTCCGGCGCCTGGTGCACCGCTTCTACCAGGGCGTCGCCGGGGACCCGCTGCTGCGGCCGATGTACCCGGAGGAGGACCTGGGACCGGCCGAGGAGCGGCTGGCGCTCTTCCTCATGCAGTACTGGGGCGGCCCCCGCACATACAGCGACGGCCGCGGCCACCCCCGGCTGCGGATGCGGCACGCCCCGTTCACCGTCGACCGGGCCGCGCACGACGCCTGGCTGCGGCACATGCGGGACGCGGTGGACTCGCTCGGCCTGTCCGAGCGCCACGAAACACAGCTGTGGAACTACCTCACCTACGCCGCCGCGTCGATGATCAACTCCGCAGACTGACCGCACCACTTCCCGGCCGGCCCTGCCACGACCCGGTCACGCCTGGACACGGCACCCGCGAACGGCCGCCCGGCCCGTCGAGGGGCATGACGCGCCGATCGCCTGCGACCGGCTGGTGCGCGCCTTCACCACCGCCAGGGTGAAGGCGCGGGCGCGCCAGGGGCTCGATCTGCTGGTCGCCGAGGGCGAGTTGATGGCGTCGGCCGGCTTCCGGCAACGACGGCTGATCGGTCGCGCCACGGGGCCGTCTCCGGGGCTGCTGCCACGGCCGGCCGATGCGCCTCATCACGAGGCGTCTCAGCGGCAGTTGGTGACGTCCGGGCCGACCAGCCGTCCCGGCCGCCGGAGTTCCCGTCCCGGCCGTCCGTCAGCCCGTCGCGGCCGGACAGTCGTCCCCTCGCGCCCCGGCCCCCGAACACTCCATTCAGACCGGTGTCACCGGCAACCCCGACAGCCCCGTCGAGCCCGTGGCCGCGCCGCCGGTCCGTACGGCGATCGACCCGTACGGGGTGCTCAGCCGCAGCCAGCCGCCCGCGGACAGCAGGCTCAGCGGCTGATGCACGGGCTGCGCCGAGCGGGCTCCGGCCCCGGTGCCGCCGCCCGTGAGGGCGCCGTCCCGCACCGGGCGCAGAAAGCCCAGCGACTGCGCGGCATGGGCGGCGCGCAGCGGGAGGTGGGTGTCGCCGAGGGTGCGTGACCAGATTTCCCGGCCGATGCGGTCCCGTTCGGTGCGGGTGCGGTGCTGCGGCGGCAGCGCCTCGTCGCGGGCGCGGAATTCGGCGACCGCGGCGGCCACCGTCCGCACCAGCGCCGCGGGCTCCGGCAGCCCCGGCACCCGCTGCCAGCCGCCGCGCGGCGGCAGCAGCCCGGTCCACGGCGGGCCGGTGACGGCGGCGGGCACGGTCAGCGCCTCCGCCGACTCGGCCACGCCGTCGAGGAGTTCACCGGCGGACACCGTCCGGTCCAGGGTGGTGTCGTCGGCGAGCCGGGCCGTACGGACCGCCAGCACCTCGAAGGACGGCGGGCGGCCGAAGACGGCGAGCACCCCGCCGCCGGCCTGGAGCCGTACCGCGGCGGCGCGGTCGTAGTGGATCAGGCGGGCGAGGAACGCGGCGAGATCCGCCGCCTCCCCCGCACCGGCCAGGTGCAGCACCGTCATCCCGCGACGGACCCCTCCTGATGCGCGGCGTCGTCCAGATACTCCTTGAGGATCGCCTTCTCCTCCGCGGTCAGCCGGCGCGGACGCTCGTCGGCGAAGCTGTACGGCACGACGACGGTCGAGGCCCGCAGGTAGAGCGTGTCCTCGTCCTTGACCTCGTAGGCGACCGTCATCGACGCGGCACTGATCTTCTTCACCCACAGCTCGACGGTCACCGGGGCGTGCCGGTGAACCAGCGGCCGCACGTAGTCGATCTCGTGCCGGGCGACGACCGAGCCGCCCGTGAACGACGGGCTGCCGCCCCCCGGCGCCAGCCGGTTCGTGAAGTCGATCCGCGCCTCTTCGAGGTAGCGGACGAACACCGCGTTGTTGACATGGCCGAACGCGTCCATGTCCGACCAGCGCAGGGGGCAGGAGTAGAGATGACGCACGCCGGTCAGCCCCGGGTGAGCTTCTTGTACGTGGCACGGTGCGGACGGGCCGCGTCCGCGCCGAGGCGCTCGACCTTGTTCTTCTCGTAGGACTCGAAGTTGCCCTCGAACCAGAACCACCGGGAGTCGCCCTCGTACGCCAGGATGTGCGTGGCGACGCGGTCGAGGAACCAGCGGTCGTGGGAGACGACCACGGCGCAGCCCGGGAACTCCAGGAGCGCGTTCTCCAGCGACGACAGGGTCTCGACGTCGAGGTCGTTGGTGGGCTCGTCGAGGAGCAGGAGGTTGCCGCCCTGCTTGAGGGTGAGCGCGAGGTTGAGGCGGTTGCGCTCACCACCGGAGAGCACCCCGGCCGGCTTCTGCTGGTCCGGCCCCTTGAAGCCGAAGGCGGAGACGTACGCCCGCGAAGGCATCTCCACCTGGCCGACGTTGATGTAGTCCAGCTCGTCGGAGACCACGGCCCACAGGGTCTTCTTGGGGTCGATGTTCTCGCGGCTCTGGTCGACGTAGGAGATCTTGACGGTCTCGCCGACCTTGATGTCGCCGGAGTCCGGCGTCTCCAGGCCCTGGAGCATCTTGAACAGCGTGGTCTTGCCGGCGCCGTTCGGGCCGATGACACCGACGATGCCGTTACGGGGCAGGGTGAAGCTCAGGTCGTCGATCAGGACCTTCTCGCCGAAGGCCTTGTTGAGCTTCTCGACCTCGACGACGACATTGCCCAGACGCGGGCCCGGCGGGATCTGGATCTCCTCGAAGTCCAGCTTCCGCATCTTGTCGGCCTCGGCGGCCATCTCCTCGTAACGGGCCAGTCGCGACTTGGACTTGGCCTGCCGCCCCTTGGCGTTGGAGCGGACCCACTCCAGCTCTTCCTTCAGACGCTTGGCACGCTTGGCGTCCTTCTGGCCCTCGACCTTGAGGCGCGAGGCCTTCTTGTCCAGGTACGTGGAGTAGTTGCCCTCGTACGGGTGGGCGCGGCCGCGGTCGAGCTCAAGAATCCACTCGGCGACGTTGTCGAGGAAGTACCGGTCGTGGGTGACGGCGACGATGGTGCCGGGGTACTTCGCCAGGTGCTGCTCCAGCCACTGCACGGACTCGGCGTCCAGGTGGTTGGTGGGCTCGTCGAGGAGGAGCAGGTCGGGGGCCTCCAGCAGCAGCTTGCACAGCGCGACGCGGCGGCGCTCACCACCGGAGAGGTTGGTGACGGGCCAGTCGCCGGGCGGGCAGCCGAGCGCGTCCATGGCCTGCTCGAGCTGGGTGTCCAGGTCCCACGCGTTGGCGTGGTCGAGGTCCTCCTGGAGCTTGCCCATCTCCTCCATGAGCTCGTCGGAGTAGTCGGTCGCCATGAGCTCGGCGACCTCGTTGAAGCGGTGGAGCTTGCCCATGATCTCGGCGGCGCCGTCCTGCACGTTCTGCAGCACGGTCTTCGACTCGTCCAGCGGCGGCTCCTGCAGGAGCATGCCGACGCTGTAGCCCGGGGCGAGGAACGCGTCACCGTTCGACGGGTGCTCGAGACCGGCCATGATCTTCAGCACCGTGGACTTACCGGCGCCGTTGGGACCCACGACACCGATCTTTGCGCCCGGCAGGAAGCTCAGCGTCACGTCATCGAGGATGACCTTGTCGCCGTGCGCCTTGCGCGCCTTGCGCATCGTGTAGATGTACTCAGCCAAGAGAAACCGTCCGGCAGATTGGATCGATCAGGGTCTGTGCGGCACCGCCCCGGGGCCATCGTGCACGGCAACCGAGGGAGGGCAGATACACCCCATCTTGCCGTACGCCTGCGCTCAGGCGGAAACGAGTAGGTCACCCCACCCCTGCCCACGGCCGGCCTACGGCGACTCGGTGTCCGCTTGATTGCCGTCTGTGAGCGTTGATCACGACTGGGGGCGGAGCCGCGAAGGGCGGCGGGTGCCAGCGGCCGGCGCGGGTGGGGGCGAGCCGGGGCGCGGCGCGTGTGAGGACGAGGGGCGGGCGGGGCCGTGGGGCGGGGCCGCACCGATGGCCCGCGGGACTACGACGGCCGAGGCGGGTCCGACAGCCGGGGGACTCCGATGACCACGGCGACGCCGACGGCCGGGAGACTCCGACGGCCACCCGGCACCAACGGCCGGGACGATTACCGCCGACCGATGGACCGCCGACCGCCGACCGAACGCCGACGGCCCCGGAGCGCTGGTGCGTTCCGGGGCCGTGCGGTGCTTCACCGGCGGTCGCCACTTACCGCTCACCCTCGGGGGAACGAGTGGCCGCCGGATGCGGCCGGATGCCGGGGGGGCACCGGCCGCCGGGTGTTACTGGGCGGGGCTGCCGGCCTTCTTCTTACGGAGGAAGAACACCGCGGCGCCGCCGACCACGACCAGGACGACCGCGATACCGGCGATCATCGGGGTGGCGTTGCTGGAGCCGGTCTCGGCAAGGTCGCCGCCCTTGTCGCCGCCGGTGCTGCCACCGACCGACGCCGGGCTGGGCCGGCTGGAGGGCTTGCCACCGCCGCTGCCGGCGGTCTTGCAGTCCAGGACCCCGGAGAACGACTTCTTGAAGCCGCCCTCGCCCTTGATCGTGATGTTGTACGGCTGGTCCTCGGCCACCGGAACCGTCACGGTCTGCGACTTGCCCGGGGCGATCTCGTAGTCCTTGCCGGAGAGCTGGAAGCGGAACGCCTCATCGCCCTTGTTGGTGGCCGTGACGTCCACGCCGCCCTTGGCGCAGTTCTTCTCGGCGGTGATCGCCGGGATGGCGCCCTGCTTCTTCCAGGAGAACGTGGCGGCCGCGGAGACCGTCGACTCGCTGGATCCGGCCAGGATCTGGGTCTGGCTCTTGGCGTGCTCCCCGATGCCGGTGAAGGCACGGCCGACCGGGACCTTGGTGGCGGCCTGCGCGGTCAGCGAGCTGCTGCCGTCCGCGGCACCCGCGGGCACGTCGAAGAACAGCTGGGTGCCGTCGGTCGCGCTGGTGACCGGCTTGCCGTCCTTGCCGACGACCTTGGCACCGGCGGGCACACCGGCGGCCGGGGAGATCGTGACGCTGTCGGCGTTGGTGTGCACGGTCACCGGGCCGAGCTTGCTGCCGGACTTGCCGGAGACGGCCGGCGGGTCGAGCGTCAGCGAGGCCTTGGGCTCGGCGACGTTCTGCGCGCTCTTCTCCAGGTAATCGGCGAGCTTCTCGGCCGCCGGGTCGACCGCGTCCACCTTGGCGTGGTCGGAGAAGCGCCAGATCGCGACCTGGGTGCCGGCCGCGGCGGTCTTCTCGGTGAGGCTCCCGGCGCCGGCCTTGGCGGCGAGCGAGGCCAGGTCGTTCACCTGCGGGTAGGAGTTCTGCAGAATCCAGCGGATCTTGCCCGCGTCCCCGTTGTTGTGCAGCGAGGAGGCGCTCCAGGGCACTTCCTGGTACTTCGCCTGCTGCTGCGTCGGGTTGTGGATGTCGATGCAGTACGTCTGGAGCGTGCCGCCGTTGTCGACCGCCATCTCGAAGAGGCCGGCGCCTACGCGCTGGTCCCCTCCGTCGTTGTGCACGACCGCCTGGTCGAAGGTCTTCAGACCGCCGAGCGTGGCGGTGGCACCCCCGTGGGCGGGGGTCGTCTCGTCCGCCGCGGCAGGCCCCGCGGTGGCTATCGCACCCGCCGCGACCAGGCCGGAGGCCACGACCGCGGCGGCAAGGCGGGCTGCGCCCCGCCTCTTCATCGAAAGCATGAAATTCCCCTCTGGGCGAGGCGGTCGAGTGGGAGAGGTTGCCTCGCCGGAAAGATCCCAAAGAACTCAACAGCCGAACACGTCAGCCCCCGTGAGTACTTGTCGGATCTTATGGAGCAGGTGCATCAGGGTCCCCGGTAATGACCTCCCATAAGCGATCCGAATCGCAATCGTTACCGACAACAGGCACCCTGACCTGGCATTATCGACAAATCACCAGACAGGTTCAGGGCGAACCACCCTTCTCGGGTGAATAGGGCATGGCGGAAGGTGCTGCGGCGCACCTCCGGAAGCCCCGGCGGCAGCCGCAATCCCGCTGGTCGTAGGCGTTTTGACGGCCCTGGCGGTCCCAGGCGGTCCGGCGGTCCCGGCAGCCGCACACCACCGGTTGTGGCGACCACCAGGAGGCCGGGGTGCTGCTTCGTCTTCGCCGTTGAGAACTGGGCACTCGCCAGCGGTCGTCCGCACTCAGGAGATTGGCTGTGGTCCGGCGGCCGACTGCGGTCTGGAAGCCCCCTCCGCTCCGGGGACCGCCCGCCCGCTGGGAGTCACCCGTGCCCTGAAGGGCGACTGCGCCTTAGGGGCCTTCGGCGAGTTGGCAGCTTTCCGTGAGTTGGTGGCTTTCGGTGAGTCGGCGGCTTTCGGTGCGGTGCCTGCCCGGCTCGCTGTCGGGTTGGTTGCCGTGTTCGTCGTCGGGTTGGTTGCCGTCCGTGCACCGACGGTTGCGCGTGGGGCGGCGTCGGGAAACGGGCCTTCCCATAAATCTTGTTGCGCCGGTGGAGCGGGGCGAGGTGGCGGTTGCGGTTGCGATGGCGGAGATGAGGGCGGGTACGGCGCGGTGGGCGAGTGCGGGGCCGGGGAAAACTCCGTCACCTGGGAGTGGCACATCGCCGGGGAGGGCTCCGGCCCCGAGGCGCACTGCGATGCCGGGGAGGGGACCGGTACCGAGAAGGGGCCCTGTCCCTCGGAGGGTTCAGGCGCCGCGGAAGATCCCGGTACCGGAGGAGACTGCTGGGCCGGCGCCGGCACGCCGTCCGCAGCCGCACCCATGCCACTCATGCCGGTACGCGGTACCGACCGGAGGACTCTGCGGAATGCGGCGGTGCCCCGTGTGAGGTCGTGGCCGATCGCCACGGCGTCGACCTCCGCCGAGAACCAGCGCTGCCCGCCCTTCTCCGGCGGCTGCTCCCCCTCCCGCAGCCGCAATCGCCCCTGCACGATGAGTGGTTCGCCCACCGCGACCGACGCCGCCACATTGTCGGCGAGCCCGCGCCACGACCGGACCGTATAGAAACTCGTCTCCCCGTCGGTCCAGCGCTCCAGTGACTTGTCCCACCGGCGCGGGGTCGCCGCCAGCCGGAATCTCGCCACCGTCACACCCGCCGCCGTCTGCCGGTGCTCCACCGCCGTCGCGGCATTTCCCACCAGCGTCACCATCGTGTCGTTCACCTGATACGCCTCCCCCATGTCCTGCGCTCGCTCTGTCACGTACCGCTCGCGCTGCGTGGATCTCATGCTGCACGGATTCGGCAAGCCCCGCCGAGGCCTGTGGACGAGTGGCCGGCTGTGGACAACTCGGCCACCTGGAAGGGGCATCGGACAGTCGCGATCGTCGAGCGGCCCGCAGGTCCTCGTCTCCCCTCCCCCGCCGGACTGCTGCGCCCTTCCGCCCTTCCGCCCTCTCCTCCTTCCGTCCCTCCGTCGTTCCGTCCCTCCGCCCCTCCGTCGTTCCGTCCCTCCGCCCCGGCGTCACGCGCCCGAGGCCACCGCGTACTGCTCCCGTACCTCGCGATAGCGCAGCAGCTCGGCGGCGACCGGCTCCAGCACCCGCGCCCGCCCACACGCCGCCGCCGCACTCCGCAACCGCCGCTCGGCGTCCTGCCCGTAGCGCCGGGCCGGGCCGCGTGCCACCACCCGGCACATCCACCCCAGCGCCGGCCCGCCCACCGACCCGATAACCGCGGGCAGCAGCCCGGACAGCCAGGCCGTCGCGTCGCCCACGCCGGTCACCGCGCCCAGCAGCCAGAGCACACCGACGACTTGGAGCACGGTCAGCATCCCCTGGAGCGAGGCGGCAACCGTCCACCAGCGCGGCCTCACGGCCGGCCCGCCCCGGAGCGAGTCCTCGGCATCGGCCGCCACCACGTCCAGCGCCTCCGGCAGCCCGTGGGCACCGCGGTCCGCGGCCTCCCGCACCGCGTGGGCCCACGGCGCCGGCAACCCGTGTGCCGCCTCGGCCGCCACCGTGCGGACGGCCTGCTCGACCACCGGCCGGGCCGCCGCCCTGCCGTCCACCGCCGACGCGCCACGCCGCCCCGCATCGGCCCGCCCAGCGCCCGTCGGCCCGGGACCCGTCGCCCTGGCGCCCGTACACCCTCCCCGGCCGCTCTCCATTTCCGAGGTCCCGACCCCCGAGGCTCCCGTTCCCGTTGTCCGTCCTCCCGTCATCCCCACGTCGGTCATCCCCGCCCGGTAACCGCGAGCTCCCCACCGTCTCCCCCGCCACCGCCGCATCCGCGACCACGGGGACCCGCAGGCGCGCTCCGCGTACCGCAGCCAATCGCGTTCCGCCGCCCGCCCGGTGGCCACCGCCCCCACCGCCTCTGCCAAACGGTCGTCGAACTCCGCGCGCGCCCGTTCGGTCAGCCCGACCCCGCTCTGCGCCACGTAGACCGACCGCAACCGCTCCGTCGCGGCGTCCACATCCGCCGCGAGCCGCCGGTCCGCCGCGCCCCGTTCCGTGACGAACTGGCCGAGCGCCTCCCGTAGTTCCGCCACGCCCCGGCCGGTCGCGGCGGACAGCGCGAGCACCGCCGCCCCGGGCTCCCCGTGTTCGCTGAGCGCCAGCCCGTCCTCGTCCAGGAGCCGACGCAGATCGTCGACCACCTGGTCGGCGGCGTCCCCGGGCAGCCGGTCCACCTGGTTGAGGACGACGAACATCACCTCGGCGTAGCCCGCCAACGGCCGCAGATACCGCTCGTGCAGCACCGCGTCGGCGTACTTCTCCGGGTCCACCACCCAGATCACCGCGTCCACCAGCTCCAGCATCCGGTCCACCTGGGCACGGTGTTCGGTGGCCGAGGAATCATGGTCGGGCAGATCGATCAGGATGAGCCCGCGCAACTCGGAGCTGCCGTCCGCCGGGACGTGCCGACGGTGGACGGGCACGCCCAACCGGTGCAGCAGCCCGTCCGCGCCCGGCCGGCTGCCCGGCCAGACACAGGCCACCGGCTCCGCGGTCGTCGGCCGACGCGGCCCGACCTGCGAACGATTCGCTCCGGCCAGCGCGTTGAACAGCGACGACTTACCGCTGCCGGTCGCCCCGGCGATGGCGACGACGGTGTGCTCGGCGGACAGCCGGTACCGCTCGTCCGCCGTCTCCAGCACCCGCCCCGCACCCTCCAGCGTCCGCCCCTCCAGCCGGGTCCTGGACAGCGCGATCAACTCCCGCAGCGCATCCAGCCGCGCCCGCAGCCCGCCCCCCACGGCCCGCCGCCCCCCGTCCGCAACCCACCTGTACGGACCCCCGCCACCGTTCTCCACCTCGGCCGGCGAACGCGGCTGCACCATCGCCCCCACGCCCGCGTCATCACGCCCATCAGCACGTGCCCTGCCACCTGGTCCTGCTTCACCGCCGCGGACCCTTTCGCTGTAGGCGCCCTCACGACGGGCTCCCTCGTTACGCGCTCCTTCACCACGGAATCCCCCGACACGCGACCTCTCCGCACGCGTCCGCTCGGCGTGCGTCCGCTCGGTACCCGCCCTCTCGCTACGGGGCTCCGCGCCATGGCCTTCCGCAAAACGGGATTCCGCATCACTGTTTTCCCCGGCCCGGTCCCCGAACGGCGCACCCACTGGCGTACCAACCGGCGCGCCACCGCCCGCCGCAACAGCTGCCTCGACCGGAGCCTCCACCCGCGCCCCCGGCCTCGGCACCCCCGCATCCCGCGCCCGCCGTGCGATCAACCCGTCATCCCACGTCCCACCCACTCGTGGCCCTGGCGCCGGCGCTGCGCCGGCCTCTGCCCCGGATACCGGTCCGGGTCCGGATCCGGCCGCATCGGACCCCACAGCCGCCCCGGCCTCCTCCTGCTCCCTCAACACCGCAGGCCGCTGCCCCTCCTGAGGCTCGGCAGCCTCTGCCTCCCCCACCGCCCCCAAGGACCGTCCAGAACCCACAGATCCCACCGCCTCTACATCCCCCGCCAACTCCCCACCCCCGCCAGACGCCACCACTGCCCCCGACTCGTCCGACTCCCCCGGCTCCCTCGATGTCTCAGACTCCGCCGACGCCGCTTCCCGCGCCGACATCACCTCCCCCATCGCCGACGCCACCCCCTCAACCGCCACCACGCCCTCCCCCACCGCTACGCCGGCCTCTCCCTCCCCCGAACCCACCACCGCGGAATCCCTCACCCCGACACCTCCTCCTTCTCCTTCTCCTTCTCCAAGACCCTCGTCCTCGCCCTCTCCTCCGCCTGCCCCTGCTCCCGCCGCCGCTCCTTGGGCCCCCGCGCCCGCTCCGTCTCCGAGTCCTGCCGCTGCCTCTCCCTCTGCAATACGGACAGTGCAGCGATCAGCTCCGCCTGCTGGTCCAGCGGCACGGTCAGCTGGTCCAGCGGTGCCAGCCGCCGCTCGCGCTCACCGTCCAGGGCGCGCTCCAGATAGGTGGCCAGAAGGCGGCCGCCCCGCTCGCAGAGCCGCAGCGCGGTCTGTGCACCCAAGAGGTCGGCGAGGTTCTCGCCCGCCGTACGGGCGCGACGGCCGCCGAGCAACGCGGTGGCCAACAGCGCCGCCGACTCCTCCGGCTCGACCGACCCGGCACGCTCCCCGGCCTGCCCGGCGCGCGCCTCACGGGTCTCCTCCTCGGCCAGCTCCTCCAGGCAGCGCCGCCAGCGCCGGACGATCACACCGAGCCGCCCGCCCGCGCCTTCGGCGCCCGCGGCGGCCGTCAGCGAGACCTCGGCCGCCGCCGGGTCCCGCCGCCAGGCCTCCGCGGCCCGCTCATCGGCCTCGTCGACGGCGCAGGTCAGCAGCGAGGTGAGCCCGTCGGTCAGCGCGTCGAGCAACTCGTCCGACCGGCCGTCGAGCCCGTGGTCACGCCAGTGGGCGCGCGCGTCCCCGGACAGCACCTCACCGGCCGCGACCTCCTGCCGTACCCGCTCTGCGGCCCGCTCGTACGCCTCCTCGACCCGGCCGGCCAGCCGCAGCGCCGCAGCGTGCTGAGCGGCGGCGGCCCCGGCCAGCGCGGGCAGCCGGCTGCGCAGCGAGGCGATCACCCCGGCGGCCGTGCGTTCCGCCGCGGCGGAGCGGGCGAGGGGGTCCTGGGCGTGGCGCTCCAGCCAGTCCCGCAGCGCCGCGACGGCCGTGGCGGGCAGCAGCCCGCTCCCGCCACCGGCCGATTCGGGCAGCTCGGGGATGGTGAACCGCGGGACATGACCGAGACCGGCCCGCTGGAGGAGTTCGGCGTACCGCCCGGAGATGTCGGTGGCGATCTGATGCGGCACCCGGTCCAGCACGGTCACCAGCGTGACGTCGTACTCCTTGGCCGTACGCAGCAGATGCCAGGGCACCGCATCCGCGTACCGGGCGGCCGTCGTGACCAGCACCCACACATCCGCCGCACAGATCAGCTCGGCGGCCAGCTCCCGGTTCCGCGCAACCAGCGAATCGATGTCCGGCGCATCCAGCAGCGCCAGCCCACTGGGCAACGCCGGATCCGTCTCGACCCGCACCGTCAGCTTCCCGGCCTCGCCGCCGCCACCCACCGGGCCCGGCCCTACGCCCGCCCCGTGTCCACCGATCGCCCCATGTCCGCCGACTGCCCCGAGCCCGCCACCACCCTCCGCTGCGTCCCCTCCACCAACCCGGACTCCGGCGCCGCCCCCGCCCCCGTATTCCGCGCGGCTCAGGCCTCCCCCACCCGGCGCATACTCCCCCTCGCCGCCGTCGTCCTGCTCGGGGACCCACACCCGGGCGAGCTGCGGCAGGACCCGGGGGCCGGCGAACCAGTGGAGATCGTCGGGATGGCATACCAGCACCGGCGTACGTGTCGTCGGACGCAGCACCCCGGCCTCCGAGACCCGCCGCCCCACCAGCGAATTGACCAGCGTGGACTTGCCCGCACCGGTCGATCCGCCGATCACCGCGAGCAGCGGCGCCTGAGGGGAGCGCAGGCGGGGAATCACATAGTCGTCGAGCTGGGCGAGCAGCTCGGCCCGGTTGCGCCGGGCTCGGGCAGCGCCCCGTAGTGGCAGTGGAAAGCGTGCGGTGTCGACGCGGTCGCGCAGAACGGACAGTGCATCGATCAGCCGGGGTCGTACGTCCAAGGTCGCCACATGCGCAGAATGCCCAATTTCGTTAGGTTTTTGAAGCGTATAACCCCTCGTGTGTACCGAAAGAACCCCCACAGAACGGCATAAGTGACACGCGAGACACTCGCGGCAAGCGAGACGCAGGCATAACGAGTGCACAACACCCGCCGCGCGAGGCGCCAAAAGCGATGCAGGATTCGTACCCGCCTGCGATTATCGGGACCGCTTCACCGAACCTCCACAACGTGCCACGGAGGTGAAGCAACCGGGACGAGGCACCCGGACCTCTATCCTTGACCGCGGTCCGTGATCCACGTCCACACCCGGCCCCCGTAGCTCAGTGGATAGAGCAGGTGCCTTCTAAGCACTTGGCCGCAGGTTCGAGTCCTGCCGGGGGCGCCAGGCGAGACCCTCCCGCCGGGAGGGTCTTTTTGCTGCCGTTGTCGGTGGCGGCGTTGCTCGGTGGCGGGTGGGCGCTTTCGGTTTGCTTGGTGACGGGCCTTCGCGGACGGGCGCTTGCCGGGCTGTCCGGTGCCGGTCGCTTCCCACGCCGTCCGGTGCCGGGGTCAGCGTCCGCCGGGGTCGATTGCCTGCACCGCCACGCCCAGACCGCGGATCGCGCTGATTTCGTTTTCCGGGGTGGTGGTGTCCGTGAGAACGGTGTCGTAGGCGGTGATGGTGCCGAAGGCGTGGGTGGCGGTTTTGCCGAATTTGGAGTGGTCGGCGAGGAGGAGGGAGCGGCGGGAGCAGGCGATCATGGCTTCCTTGACGTCCGCGTACTCGCGCAACGGGTGGAAGAGGCGGCCTTCGAGGATGGCGGTGGCGGACATCAGGGCGAGGTCGGCCTGGAGGCGGGAGAGGGCGCGGGTGACCTCGGGGCCGGTGCAGGAGTTGAACTCGCCGCGGTACTGGCCGCCCAGGAGGGTGACCGTCACGTCCGCTTCGGAACCGAGGAGCTGGGCGATGCCGACGGAGTTGGTGACGACGGTGAGCTGCTCGACGTTCCGGAGGGCGGCGGCCAGGGGGTAGAGGGTGGTGGAGTCGTCCATCACCACCGTCTGGCCGGGCTGGATCCAGGCTGCGGCGGAGGCGCAGATGGCCTTCTTGGCCGGCAGGTTCTCGCCCTCGCGGAAGCGGGTGGCGGTCTCCATGGTCAGGGCGGGGAAGGCGACGGCCCGGCCGCGCTTCTTGCGGAGCAGATGGCGGCCGGCCAGGTCGTCGAGGTCACGGTGCATCGTCATCAGACTCACCTGGAAGTGGTCCGCCAGCTCGTCGATGCGGGTCTCGCCGTGCTCGACGACGTAGCGCAGGATGGTCTGGCGCCGCTGTTCGACGGTGGCCTGCGATGACCGTGCCTTGTTGGGCACGTGTGTCTCCCTTCCCGGCCCTGCCGACAGGGCGGTCAGTTCTCCTGCGGACACACGACGGACTTGATCGCGGTCCGGTCCAGAGCACCCGTGGTGAGTGCTCGTTCGGTGTCCTCCAGCCGGTGGCGGTGGGTCACCAGGCGGTCGAGTGCGACCTCGCCCGAGGCAGCCAGTGAGACCGCCGTCGGCCAGGTGTTGGCGTAGCGGAAGGTGCCGGTGACCTCGATCTCGAAGTTTTGCACATGCGCCAAGGGGAGCGGGATCGTGTCGCCGCCCATGCCGATCAGGACGACCCGCCCGGCGCGGCCCACCGCGCGGATCGCCTCGTCCGCCGCCGCGGGGACCCCGGAGCACTCCAGCAGGACGTCGGGCTCGAATCCGGTGCCGGCGAGGCGGGTGGTGCGGGCGTCCACGGTGTGGGTGGCGCCCAGTTCGCGGGCCAGGGCGAGGCGGTGCGGCGCGACGTCGGTGACCATGACGTCGGTGGCGCCGAAGGCGCGGGCGGTCTGTGCGGCGATCAGGCCGATGGGTCCTGCGCCGGTGACCAGGACCCGCGATCCCGCCGTGACGTGTGCCTTGCGGCAGGCCGCGACGCCGACGGACAGCGGCTCCAGCAGCGCGGCGGCCTCCGCGCTCAGGCCGTCGGGGACGGGGTGCGCGAAGTCCTCGTCCACGGCCACGTATTCGCACAGGGCGCCGTCGACGGGCGGGGTGGCGTAGAAGGAGACGTCGGGGCAGAGGTTGTAGCGGCCGGTACGGCACTGGGCGCAGCGTGCGCAGGGGACGCCGGGTTCGAGGGACACCCGCCGGCCGACGGGGTGGAAGCCGGCGCCCGGTCCGCGGGCGACGACGGTGCCGCTGGGCTCGTGGCCGAGCACCATGGGGGCGCGGACGACGAAGTCGCCGATCCGGCCGTGCTCGTAGTAGTGG
The DNA here is from genome assembly GCF_042746015.1 of Streptomyces sp. NPDC058773. Lineage (NCBI taxonomy): Bacteria > Bacillati > Actinomycetota > Actinomycetes > Kitasatosporales > Streptomycetaceae > Streptomyces > Streptomyces sp. NPDC058773. Next base: position 40,508 of record NZ_JBHYPE010000034.1, on the reverse strand, counting down.
ACGTCGGAGCCGCAGATGCCGACCGCTTCGATCCGGACGAGGACCTGGCCGGGTCCCGGGACCGGTACCGGCCGCTCCTCGATGACGAGGTCCTTGGGGGCGCGCAGCACGGCGGCGCGCATGGTGGCGGGGAGGTGTGCGGGGAGGTGTGCGGGGGTGGGGTTCACGGTCGTCCTTCGGGCGCGGTCGGCGGGGCGGGGCGGGGCGGCAGGTGGGGTCCGGGCAGGCGCTCCGGGCAGGGTGGTGCGCACCCGCCCGTCCGGCGCCCTGGGCTTGCGCCCCTTCACTTGACCGCGCCCAGCGACAACCCCTGGACCAGCTTGTCCTGGGCCGCGAAGCCGGCCGCGAGGACGGGGAGCGAGATCAGGGTGGCGGCGGCACAGATCTGGGCGAGGAAGAGGCCCTCGCTGGTGACGAAGCCGGTCAGGAAGACGGGTGAGGTGACGGCCGCGACGCCGGTGAGGACGCGGGCGAAGAGCATCTCGTTCCAGCTGAAGATGAAGCAGATCAGCGCGGTGGCGGCGATGCCGGGGGCGGCGATCGGGGCCACGATGCGCCGCAGGGTGGTGAGCAGGCCGGCGCCGTCGACCCGGGCGGCCTCCAGGACCGCGACCGGTACCTCGGCCAGGAACGACCGCATCATCCATACGGCGATCGGCAGGTTCATGGAGGTGTAGAGGAGGACCAGGAGCCAGATGTTGTCCAGCAGGCCGGTGTTGCGGGCGAAAAGGTAGACGGGCAGCAGGCCCGCCACCGTCGGCAGCATCTTGGTGGACAGGAAGAAGAACAGCACGTCCCGCCACTTGCGCACCGGCCGGAGGGAGAGGGCGTAGGCCGCGGGGACCGCCAGCAGGAGCACCAGGACCGTGGAACCGATGCTCGCCGTGGCCGAGTTGATCAGTGCGGGCAGCGGGCTCTGGCCGGTGCTGCTGCCGAAGAACTCGCGGTAGCCGGAGAGGGTCAGCCGGGCCGCGACGGACGGCGGATTGGTCGCGGCGTCCGTTTCGGAGTGGAACGAGGTGAGGACCATCCAGGCGACCGGGAGGAAGAAGAGGAGCCCGGCGGCCCAGGCGGTCAGCCCCCAGAGCGCGTTCCCTCCCCTTCTGCGCCGGGCCGGCGCGGGGTGCGGCGGGCGGGGGCGCGCGCTCGCGGTGGGCGGCGCGCCGGCAGCGGTTCGGAGCCGGGTGGTCATCGTGAGGTCTCCTCGCGGAACAGCGACGACACCACGCGCAGGGCGAAGGTCGCGATGATGATCGTGGCGACGAGGACGACCACGGCGTTGGCCGACGCCTGTCCGTACTCGTGCGCCTGGTAGAAGGTCTCGTAGATCGAATACGGCAGGTTGGCGGTGCCGAGGCCGCCGGAGGTGAGGGTGAAGACGGCGTCGAAGTTCTGCACGATGTAGATGGACCCGAGCAGGGTGCCCAGCTCCAGGTAGCGGCGCAGATGGGGCAGGGTGAGGTGGCGGAAGATCTGCCCGGAGCTCGCGCCGTCGACCCGGGCGGCCTCGATGGCGTCGGCCGGCTGGCTCTGCAGACCGGCCAGCAGGATCAGCATCATGAACGGCGTCCACTGCCAGATCAGCGCGGCCTCCACCGCGGCCCTGGGCATGCTGGAGATCCAGTCCGGCTGCACCGGAGGGGCGCTGCCGAAGAGTCCGCCGGCCCAGGTGAGAATCCCGTTCAGCAGACCGTAGTTGGGGTTGAAGAGGGCGTCCTTCCACAACAGCGCCGCGGCCACCGGCACGATCAGGAACGGCGCGATGAACAGCGTCCGTACGATGCCGCGGCCGCGGAACGTCCGGTTGAGCAGCAGCGCGACGGCCAGGCCGAGCGCCAGGGACACCGCGACGACGGACACGGTCAGGACGACGGTGGTGCCCACCGCGGAGCGCAGCTCGCCGTCGGTGAACACCCGGGCGTAGTTGGCCAGTCCGCTGAAGCGGCGGGACGTGGGGTCGAGGGAGTTCCAGCTGAACGAGGAGATCACCAGGGTGACGACGAAGGGCAGCTGGGTGACGACGACCAGGAAGACCATCGCGGGCAGCAGCGGAGCGCGCCGCGCCCAGGTGCCCGCTCGTGCAAGGCGGGTGACCGGTTCGGGGCCGGGTGACCGGCTGCTCGCGGCGGCCCGCGCGGGCGGGCGGGTGGACCGGCTGATGAGGCTCATCTCTGTCTTCCCTCGGGGCTGGGAGTGGGTCGGAGAGGGTTCCGGCCCGCGCGGGCGGGCCGGACACCCGGGGGTCAGCGGTACTTCTTCGCGACCCGTTCGGCGAGCTCCTGGCCCTGGTCGAGCGCTGCCGGGACGGTGGTCTGACCGGCGATTGCGGAGCTGACGCGCTGGGAGACCTGGGTGCCCAGGCTGGTGAACTCCGGGATGCCGACGAACTGGATGCCGGCGGTCGGCCGGGGCTGTACGCCGGGGTTCCGCGGATCGGCCGCGTTGATGGCGTTCAGGGTGGGCCGGGCGAACGCGGACGCCTCCTTGAGGTAGTCGGCGTTCCCGTACGTCGAGGTGCGCTTGCCCGCGGGGATACGGGACCAGCCCAGCTTTTCCCCGGCCAGCTTCTCGTAGTCCTTGCCGGACGCCCAGGAGAGGAACTTCCAGGCGTCGTCCTGGTGTCGGCTCGCCTTCTCGATGCCCCAGGCCCAGGTGGCCAGCCATCCGGAGCTGTCGGTCTTCTTCACCGGCGCGGAGACGTAGCCGACCTTCCCGGCGACCTTGGACTGCTTCGGGTCCTCCAGGGCGCCGGCGCCGGAGGTGGCGTCGTACCACATGGCGGCCTTGCTCTGGCTCATGTCGTTGAGGCACTCGGTGAATCCGGCGTGCGAGGCGCCCGCCTCGCCGTGCTCGCGCACCAGGTCGACGTAGAAGCGTGTCGCGTCCCGGAACGGCCTGGCGTTCACCTGCGCCTGCCAGTCCTTGGTGAACCAGGTGCCGCCGAAGGTGTTGACGACGGTGGTGAGCGGGGCGAACAGCTCGCCCCAGCCGGGCTGTCCGCGCAGGCAGATGCCGCGCATCCCGGGCTCGGCGCCGTCGGCCTTGGCGGCCAGGTCGGCGACCTGCTGCCAGGTCGGATGGGCGGGCATGGTCAGGTGCTTGGCCTTGAAGACGTCCTTGCGGTACATGAGGAACGACGACTCGCCGTAGAACGGGGCGGCGTAGGTCTTGCCGTCGGCCGCGGTGAGCGACTCGGCCATCGGCTTGAGGAGGTCACCCCGGTCGAAGGCCCGGTCCTTGGTCATACGGGAGTCGAGCGGGGCGAGCCAGCCGTTCTTGGCGTAGAAGGGCACCTCGTAGTTGGTGAGCGTGGCCACGTCGTACTGGCCGGCCTGGTTGGAGAACTCCTGGCTCGCCTTGTCGCGCAGGTCGTTCTCCGGCAGCACGGTGAAGTTGACGTGGATGCCGGTCTTCCGGGTGAAGTGCTCCGCGGTGAGCTTCCGCAGGTCCTCCATCTGGGGGTTGTTCACCATCAGCACGCGGATCGAGCGGCCACCGCCGCCTGCCGCGCCGGCGCCGGCGCCCGCGCAGCCGGTGGCCACCAGCGCCATGCCGGTGAGAGCGGCCACCGCGCACATCGGCTTCGACCTGAATCTGATCACTGCTCCTCCTGGAGAGGCGGGGACGGGGAGGGTGGCGCAGGCACCGCGGGGGGGCGAGCGGTGGCCGGCCGGGGGAACGGGGGCGTTCCGGCCGCAAGGCGCCGAGGGGTGTGAGCGGCATTGTTACCAGAGAAGGGATCGCTTGTTAACACATCTTGCGAGAATTAATGGCTGGATCTATCGTCCTGTCAACCGTTCGGGCTGAGCTGACGGAGCGGCCCCGACGGCTGCCCGCGGGCGCGGCGGACGGACACGCGGTCACGGCCGTGGCCTCCGGGCCTGGCGTCCGCGGACGTGTGACGATGCTCCGCGAGCGGGTCCACGACGTGCGCCCGGCCCGTCGACGCCCATTCCATCGGCGCGGACCACGGGGAAGGAAACGTCATGTCCCAGCTGATCCGTACGCCGCGGACGGCCGGCCTCGCCGCCGCCGTCTCGGTGCTGGGCCTGGTGGCGGCGGGCTGTACCGGGGCCGGCGCGATCACCGGCACACCCGGTGCGACGACCCTGACCGTGGCCATCGTCGCCAATCCGCAGATGCGGGACATGGAGCGCCTCACGCCGGAGTTCGAGCGCTCCCACCCGGGCATCCGGGTGCGCTATGTGACGCTGCCGGAGAACGCGGCGCGGCAGAAGATCACCGAGTCGGTGGCCACCGGCAGCCGTGAGTTCGACGTCGTCATGATCAGCAATTACGAGACGCCGATGTGGGCCGGGAACGGCTGGCTGACCGATCTTCAGCCGCTCGCCGACCGCACCCCGGACTACGACCCGGGCGACTTCATCGGCCCGGTCCGCACCTCCCTCTCGTACCGCGGGCACCTCTACTCGGTGCCGTTCTACGGCGAGTCGTCGTTCCTGATGTACCGCAAGGACCTGTTCGCCGCGCAGCGCCTGACCATGCCGGCGCATCCGACCTGGCGGCAGGTGGCCGCGTTCGCCCGCCGGCTGCACGCCCCCCGGCAGGGCCGGGCCGGAATCTGTCTGCGCGGCGCCCCCGGCTGGGGCGAGGTGCTCGCCCCGCTGAACACCGTGATCAACACCTTCGGCGGCCGGTGGTACGACCTCCGGTGGCGGGCCCGGCTCACCTCGCCGGCCGTCCGGCGGGCCGTCGGCTTCTACGTCGGCCTGGTGCGCCGCGCCGGGGAGCCCGCGGCGGCCACCGCGGGCTTCACCGAATGCGCCACCGTCTTCGCACAGGGCAATGCCGCCCTGTGGTACGACGCGACCTCGGCGGCCGGACTGCTGGAGGACCCGGCCGACAGCAAGGTCGTCGGGAAGGTCGGCTACGCGGCCGCCCCGGTGGAGAAGAAGGCCTGGTCGGGCTGGCTGTACTCCTGGTCCCTCGGTATCCCCCGCACCACCGTGCACCGGGACGCGGCCTGGAAGTTCCTCGCCTGGGCCACCTCCCGGGACTACATCCGGCTGGTCGGGCGCAGGCTGGGCTGGTCCCGGGTGCCGCCGGGCAGCCGGGAGTCGACCTACGCCCTCCCGCAGTACCGCAAGGTCTCCCGGGCGTTCAGCGGGCCGACCCTGGCGGCGATGCGGCACGCCGACCCGGAACACCCCACCGTGCAGCCGGTGCCGTACACCGGGGTGCAGTTCCTGGACATCCCCGAATTCCAGGACCTGGGGACCCGGGTGAGCCGGCAGATCAACGCCGCGATCGCCGGGCAGCAGTCCGTAGGGGCCGCGCTGGACCAGTCGCAGCAGTACGCGCAGACGGTCGGCCGGGACCACCGGCGGCCGGGGCGGCGGGAGGCACCCGGTGGCCGGTGACACCGCCGTGGCGGCCGGCACCGTGGCGCCCGCCGGCCCCTCGGCGCCGACGGCCTGGCGGCGGAGAGCGCCGCTGCTTCCCGCGCTGCTCTACCTCGTCGTCGTCACCCAGGTCCCGTTCCTGGTCACGGTGGTCTTCTCGTTCCGGTCCTGGAATCTGGTGCGGCCCGGGCCGGGGCACTGGGTCGGCCCGGCCAACTACGCGAACGTGTTCACCGACAGCGCCTTCCGCGGCGCCGCGCTCGTGGAGATCGAGATGACCGGGTCGGCGGTGGTCCTCGCCATGGCGCTCGGGGTGCCGCTGGCGGTGCTGCTGGACCGCCGGTTCCCGGGGCGGGGCGTGGCCCGCACCCTGCTGATCGCACCGTTCCTGGTCATGCCGGCGGTGGCGGGGCTGCTGTGGCGGACGGCGATGCTCGACCCGGTCTACGGCCTCGTCGGCGAGGTGCTGTCGTGGTGCGGCCTGCCGGTCACCGACTTCGTCAGCAGGTTCCCGATGGCATCGGTGGTGACCGTCCTGGTGTGGGAGTGGACGCCGTTCATGATGCTGATCGTGCTGGCCGGGCTGCAGAGCCGGCCGCCCGAGGTGCTGGAGGCCGCCCGGGTGGACGGCGCCGGCCCGTGGACGACCTTCCGGTGGATCACCGTGCCGCATCTGCGCCGCTACATCGAACTGGGCGTGCTGCTGGGCGCGATCCACCTGGTCAACACCTTCGACGTGATCTACATGCTGACCCAGGGCGGACCGGGCGCGCGCACCACCAACCTGCCCTACTACATCTACCAGCGGGCCTTCCTCGGCTTCGACGTCGGCCAGGCGTCGGCGCTGGGCGTGGTCACCGTGGCCGGCACCCTGGTCATCGCCTCGGTGGCGCTGCGCCTGGTGTTCCGCATGTTCTCCGCCCCGGAGAGGAGCGTGCGATGAACCCGCCCACCACTGCGCGCCGTCGGCTCGCGCACGGCGCCTGGACGGCCGGCGCGTGGCTGGCGGCGCTGGTGTTCTTCTTCCCGGTGCTGTGGATGGTGCTCACCGCGTTCAAGCCCGAGGCCGCCGCCTACACCCGCAGCCCCGACCTGGTGTTCGCGCCGACGCTGGACCAGTTCCGGGCGGTGTTCGCCCGCGGTATCGGCTCCTACCTGGCCAACTCCGCGCTGGCCGCGGTCCTTTCCACGGCGCTGGTGCTGGCCCTGGCCGCCCCCGCGGCGTACGCGCTGTCCGTCCGGCCCGTGGAGAAGTGGCGCGACGCGCTGTTCTTCTTCATCGGCACCAAGATGCTCCCGGTCGTGGCCGCGATCATTCCCCTCTACCTGGCCGTGCGCGACCTCGGTGCGCTGGACGGCCTCGGCACCCTGATCGTGCTGTACGCGGCCATGAACCTGCCCGTCGCGGTGTGGATGCTGCGCTCCTTCTTCCTCGACGTCCCCCGCGAGGTGCTGGAGGCCGCCCGGGTGGACGGTGCCACCACGCGCCAGGAACTGACCGCGGTACTGCTCCCGATGGTCCTGCCGGGGATCGCCGCGACCGCCCTGATCTGCCTGATCTTCTCGTGGAACGAGTTCTTCCTGGCGCTCGGCCTGACCTCGTTCCGCGCCGCCACCGTCCCGGTGTTCCTCGTCGGCTTCATCACCAGCGAGGGCCTGTACTGGGCGAAGCTGTCCGCCGCCGCCACGCTCGCCTGTCTGCCGGTCCTGCTCGCCGGCTGGCTCGCCCAACGGCAGCTCGTACGGGGCCTGTCCATGGGCGCCGTCCGGTGAGGGCGCCCCACGGCACCGTCCCGGCGCGCCCGCCGCAGGTCCCCGGGCCGCCGTCACCGTCCGCACCCCCAGGAGGTTTTCTTGCGCACACTCGTCGTCGGTGACCGGTTCATCCCCGCCGCCGTCCACCTCGACGCGCTGGCCGAGGTGTGCGGCCCGCAGTTCGGCCCGGTGCGCACCGTCGACTGGTCCGGCAGCAAGGCCGACCAGCACACCGCGCAGCAGCTCATGGAACGGGAGGGGCCGGCCGCGGTGCCGGTCCCGGGCGAGATCGTCGACGCGCTCGACGACGCGGAGGTGCTCGCCGTGCACTTCGCGCCGGTCCCCCGGGCGGTGCTGGCGGCCGCACCGGAACTGCGCGCCGTGTGCGTGGCCCGTGCCGGGCTGGAGAACGTGGATGTCGCCGCCGCCACCGAACGGGGCATCGCCGTGGTGCCGGTGTCCGGCCGCAACGCCTCGGGGGTCGCCGAGATGGCGCTCGGACTGATGCTGGCCGAGGCCCGCGGGATCGCCCGCGCCGACGCGTCGGTCAAGTCCGGCGGCTGGCGCAAGGACTTCGGCGGCCCGGGGCCCGAGATCGGCGGCAGCACCGTCGGGTTCGTCGGCATGGGCCGGGTGGGGCGGGAACTGGCCCGCCTGCTGCGGGGGTTCGGCGTACGCCTGCTGGTGCACGACCCGCAGGTCTCCGACGCGGTGCTCGCCGAGCACGGTGCGTCGCGGGCCGCTCTGGACACCCTCTTCCTGGAGTCCGACTTCGTGCAGGTCCTGGCCCGGCTGACGCCCGGCTCGGAACGGCTCATCGGGGCCCGTCAGTTCGCGCTGATGAAGCACACCGCCTACTTCTTCAACACGGCCCGCAGCCGGCTGGTCGACACCGGCGCCCTGTACGAGGCGCTGGCCACCGGCAGCATCGCCGGAGCCGGTCTGGACGTGCACGACCAGGAACCGCTGCCCGCCGACAGCCCCTGGCGCGCCCTGGACAACACCACCCTCACCACCCACTACGCGGGCGACACCACGGTCACCAACCAGCGGTCGGCGCTCCTGGTGGCGCGGGCCGTCGACGAGCTGGCGCGCACCGGCCGCTGCCGCGCGGCGGTCAACGCCCACGCGCTGGACCGGACGTAACCGGCGTGCGGAAGCTGTTGCTGGGGGTGGACGCCGGTCAGACCGTCACCAAGGCGGTGCTGTTCGACGCCACCGGACGGCAGGTGGCCCGGGGCAGCGTCAAGGTGCCGCTGACCAGCCCCCGCCCGTGCTGGGTGGAACGCGACATGGACGAGGTGTGGCGGGCCGCGCAGCTGGCCGTCCGGCGGTGCCTGGCCGAGGCCGGCCCGGCGGCCGGGCGACAGGTCGCGGCGGTCGGGCTGTCCGGCCACAACGACGGGCTGTACGCGGTCGACGCGCGCCACGCCCCCGTACGGGCGGCCGTCGTCGCCATGGACACCCGCGCCCACACGGTGCTCGACGGCTGGCGGGACACCCCGGTCTGGCCACGGGCGCTGGCGCGGTCCGGCCAGGTGCCGTTCGCCGCGTCACCGGCGGCCGTGCTGGCCTGGCTGCACCGGCACGAACCGGCCGCGCTGGAGCGGTCGCGGTGGCTGATGTTCTGCAAGGACTGGCTGCGCCTGAAGCTGACCGGCGAGGTCGCCACCGATCCGACGGAGGCCAGCGCGTCCTTCACCGATGTGCACACCCACGCCTACTCGCCCGAGCTGCTGGAGCTGTACGGGCTCGGCGAACTGGCCGGGAAGCTGCCGCCCGTCCTGCCCTGCGACGCGGTGGCCGGGCACGTCACCGCCGAGGCCGCGGCGGCCACCGGTCTCACCGCCGGTACGCCGGTCGTCACGGGAGCGCATGACGTGGACGCCGCGGCGCTCGGCATCGGCGGCATCGCACCGGGCGATCTCACGCTGATCGCCGGGACGTTCAGCGTCAGCCAGGTGGTCAGCAACCGCGTGGTGACCGACCCGCGCTGGCAGGTGCGCAACTTCCTCCGGCCGCGGCAGTGGATGACCATGTCCACCTCGCCCGCCGCGGTCGCCGCTCTGGAGTGGTTCCTGCGGGTGGTCGAGGTGCCCACGGGCCCCGCGGAGAGCGTGTACGACGTGATCGCCCGGGAGGTCGGGGCGCATCTCGCCGGCCCGTCGGAGGTGCTGTTCCACCCGTTCCTCTACGGCTCGCCGCACGGCCGGCCCGCCTCGGGGACGTTCCTGGGCCTGCGCGGCTGGCACACCCGCGGCCATCTGCTGCGGGCGCTGCTGGAGGGCGTGGTGCTCAACCACCGCTGGCACGTCGACGCGCTGTCCTCGGCGCTGCCCGTCACCGGCGTGACCCGGCTGACCGGCGGCGCGGCCCGCAGCGGGGTCTGGGCCCAGATGTTCGCCGACGCGCTGGACCGGCCGGTCGAGGTGCCGCACGTCGAGGAGAGCGCCGCCCGCGGGGCGGCGCTGCTCGCCGCCACCGCCGTCGGGCTGCTCGGCGGCATCGACGACGCCCGTGCGCTCGGCACGGCCGGCCGCTGCCACGAGCCGGACGCCGGCCGGGTCGCGGTGCTGGGCGAGGCCTACCAGGTGTATCTGACGGCCGTCGAGGCCCTCGGCCCCGTCTGGGAGCGGCTCGGCGCCGACTGACCTCCGGGCGGTTGGTGCCGGAGCGGCCCCGGGAGGGCCCCGGCCGCGGCCCCCTGACCGGCCGCGATCCGGCCACGGCGGTCGCCCCGCCGGTCCCTGCCCGGGAAAAGGCCGACGGGGCGCCCAGGCGGTCGATGCCTGGGCGCCCCGTCAGGGGATGGACGGAGTCGGGGCCCGTCCGTCCGGGGCCGGTGAAGCCCGTCCGGTCAGCCGCGCGGCCGGCCGGCGGTCTCCAGCTGCTTGTCCTGGTTCACCTTCGCCGCGATGTGCGGGTTACGGGACTTGAGGATCGCCCAGCCGACCGCCAGGCACACGGCCCAGCCGGCACCGACGTACAGCGAGATACGGCTCTCGGGGTCGATGGCGATCAGTCCGGTCACCAGGAGCAGGAACGCCACCGCGATCCAGCTGCACACCGTGCCGCCCGGCGCCGGGAAGGACGAGGCGGGCAGCCGGCCGGCGACCACCGCGCGGCGGTAGAGGATGTGGCTGACGAGGATCATCAGCCAGGTCCAGATACCGGCCGCGGTGGCCACGGACGTGACGTAGGCGAACGCCTTCTCCGGGACGACGTAGTTGAGGACCACGCCGATGCCCATGAGGACGACGGAGACGGTGATGCCGAGCGCCGGGGTCTTGGTGGAGCTGAGCTTGCCGAGCACCTTCGGGGCCTCGGAGTTGGCGGCGAGGTCGCGGAGCATGCGTCCGGTGGAGTACATACCCGAGTTGCAGGACGACAGCGCGGCGGTCAGGACGACGAAGTTGATGATCGCCGCACCTGCCGGGATGCCGATCTTCGCGAAGGCGGCCACGAACGGGCTGACGCCCGGCTGGAACTCGGTCCACTTGACGACCATCAGGATCACGCTCAGCGCGCCGACGTAGAAGACGATGATGCGCCACGGCAGCGTGTTGATGGCCTTGGGCAGGGTCTTCTCCGGGTTCTCGGACTCACCCGCGGTGACGCCGACCAGCTCGACGGCGAGGTAGGCGAACATGACGCCCTGGAGGGTCATCAGGCTGGAGCCGATGCCGTTCGGGAAGATCCCGTCGTGCGACCAGATGTTGGAGACCGCGGCGGTGTCGCCGGCCTGGCTGAAGCCGAGGGTGACGACGCCGAGACCGATCACGATCATGCCGACCAGCGCGGTGACCTTGACCATCGAGAACCAGAACTCGATCTCACCGAAGAGCTTCACCGAGATCAGGTTGGCCACGTACAGCACGACCAGGAAGACCAGCGCGGTGACCCATTGCGGAATGCTCGGGAACCAGAAATTCACATAGATGGCTGCGGCTGTCAGCTCCGCCATGCCGGTGACGACCCACATGAGCCAGTACGTCCAGCCCGTCACGAACCCGAAGAAGGGGCCGAGGAACTCGCGGGCGTACTCCGAGAAGGAACCCGACACGGGGCGGTACAGAAGCAGCTCGCCGAGCGCTCGCATGATGAAGAAGACGATCACGCCGGCGAGGGCGTACATGAGGATGAGACTGGGCCCGGCCTTCGCGATATTCGCGCCCGCACCGAGGAAGAGACCGACGCCGATGGCGCCGCCGATGGCGATCATCTGGACCTGACGGCTGCCGAGACCCCGCTCGTAGCCCTCTTCCGGTGCGGCGCCCGATGCGCCGTTGTCGTCGCCGAGGTTCTTGCCGACCTGCGTTGAGGTCATGTCTGGTGCGCCCTTCCGCTCCACGTCGATCCGCGCCTCATGTGGCCACGGATCGGGTTTCGATCCCCCCGGATGCTGATGGAGTTGCTGCCGGCGATCGGCCGGCCCAAGCGCCCCCTCGCGGACATGGGTGACGTCCGTCTGGCGGTCGTGAAGATGTACCACGGGCGAATTTCAGCCAGCGTGATGGAGATCACGGAGCGAAACGGCTATAGCGCCCCATGCTGGGCAAATTGCCAGTCGCTGTGACCTAATCGATACCCGAAACTGGCAACCCGTGGACTGCACGTTCACGCAACGTCCCGGTTCAGCGACCCTCAGTGTGCGGAATTTGCCCGGAATTGGCATACCAAAGACCGGTCATGGTGAAGAGGAGATGACGTAGTGCGAAGGGGCGAGCGGTGGCAGCATGCGTCGGCCGGGGAGGCGGAACGGTGCCGTCCGTGGCGTGATCCAGCCCCCGCTCCCCCGATCCCCCGCTCCCCCGGCGGCGACTCCCGCCGATCACCGGCCCGTGAAAGCCGTATGAACCAGGCGTAGGCTTGCATAACGCCCATTTGCACCGCGCGTGAGCGATGGAGACGGTGCATGACCGACCCACACGGCTTCCTCAAGGTGCCCCGCCGGCCCGTTCCGGCGCGCGCCGTCGAGGAGCGGCTGAACGACTGGCACGAGGTCTACGCGGGGCAGGCACTGCTGCCGCTGGTCGCCGAGCAGGCGGGGCGCTGCATGGACTGCGGCATACCGTTCTGTCACAGCGGCTGCCCGCTGGGGAACCTCATCCCGGAGTGGAACGCATACGCGACCCGGGGCAACTGGCGGGCCGCGGCCGAGCGGCTGCACGCCACCAACAACTTTCCCGAGTTCACCGGACGGCTGTGCCCGGCGCCCTGCGAGGACGCCTGTGTACTGGCGATCAACGCCGACCCCGTGACGATCAAGAACGTCGAGCAGGCCATCGCCGACCGGAGCTGGGAGGAGGGCTTCACTCCCCCGCATCCGCCGGAGCGGCTGAGCGGCAAGAGCGTCGCCGTCATCGGTTCCGGTCCCGCGGGGCTGGCGGCGGCGCAGCAGCTGACCCGTATCGGGCACACCGTCGCCGTCTACGAGCGCGCCGACCGCATCGGCGGACTGCTGCGGTACGGCATCCCCGCGTTCAAGCTGGAGAAGCGGTATCTGGACCGCCGGATCGCGCAGATGCGGGCCGAGGGCACCAAGTTCCGCACGGGGATGGACATCGGCGGCGCGGTCGACGCCACCGAGCTCGGCCGGCGGCACGACGCGATCGTGGTGGCCGTCGGTGCCATGGAACGGCGGGAGTTGCCCGTACCGGGGCGGGAGCTGGCCGGTATCCACCAGGCCATGGAGTATCTGACGCTCGCCAACCGGGTCGGGGAGGGCGACTGCGCCGCGTCCCCGGTCACCGCCGAGGGCCGGCATGTGGTGATCGTCGGCGGCGGGGACACCGGCTCGGACTGCCTGGGCACCGCCCTGCGCCAGGGCGCGGCCTCCGTGGTGCAGCTGGACATCAACCCGGAGCCGGGCGACGACCGGCCGGACACCCAGCCCTGGCCCGTCTACCCGAAGGTCTACCGGATCTCCCATGCGCACGAGGAGGCCCGCGGCCGGGAGGGCACCGATCCCCGGTTCTTCTCCTCGGCCACCCTCCGGTTCGAGGGGGACTCGGCCGGGCGGGTGCACGCGCTGTGTCTGACGGAGGTGGAGCCGACGGCCAGGAGGCCGCGGCCGGACACCGAGCGGGTGATCCCGGCGGACCTGGTGCTGATCGCCCTGGGCTTCTCCGGTCCGGAGCGCGGCACCGGGCTGATGACGCAGCTGGGGCTCACCCTGGACGCCCGGGGGAACTTCGCCCGGGACGACGGCTTCGCGGCCGCGCGGGGAGGGCCTGCGGACCGGGCCCGGGCCATCCGGGCCGGGGCGGGCCGGCCCTTGGCGGACGGCGTCTTCATCGCGGGCGACGCGGGGCGGGGGCAGTCCCTGGTGGTGTGGGCCATCGCGGAGGGCCGGGCCGCCGCCGCGGCCACCGACCGCTACCTCACCGGCTCCACCGCGCTCCCGGCACCGATCGCCCCGACGGACCGGCCGCTGGTGGCATGACGCCGCGGGGTACCGCGGCGGGGCGGGCGCCGGCACGTACGGCTCACGCGGACGCGCGGGCGGTGGTGGTTGTGCGCGGTGGGGAGCGGCGGGCGCCGGAGGGGACGGCGGGGGCGCGGTGGCCAGCCGGGTGCGGGGAGCGGGCTTCAGGAGCCCCCTCTCGCACCTTTGCTACGAGGCGCAACGCCCAGGCGACGACTTGACTTTGGTCATGGCGATTCAGTCCCGCTTGTTGGGTAATGACTGTCCTGTCCCGTTCTCCCGGATATGCCAACGTGAATCGTTGGCGGCATGTGCTTGGAGGCACCATGGCCGCCCGACCACTCGTCGCGCGTCAGACCAACCAGCGGCTGCGGTCGCTGATCCAGGAGGCCGCACTGTCCAACTCCGCCCTGGCCCGCCAGGTGAACGTGCTGGGGGAGGCGCAGGGGCTGGATCTGCGGTACGACAAGACCTCCGTGAGCCGGTGGCTGAGCGGTCAGCGGCCACGCGGCCGGGTGCCGGCCATCATCGCCGAGGCACTGAGCGGCAAACTCGGCCGTACGGTCTCCACGGAAGAGATCGGCATGGCCAACGGCAACAGCGTGACCTGCGGGGTCGGCCTCCATTTCGCGGCCACGGTGGAGGACGCCCTGGAACAGGTCCGTGAACTATGGCACATGGACGCGGAGTCCCGGGGCCTTTTGTCCCGCTCGGCCATGACCGCCTCCGCGCTGGTCGAACCCAGCCGGGACTGGCTGATCAGCTCCCCGGACCCGCAGGTGGCCCGCGCCTGGCAGCTGGGGCCGCGGGTGGGGGCCACCGATGTGGAGCTGGTCCGGTCGACCACCCAGGCGCTGGCCGAACTCGACCACCGGGTCGGCAGCGGCTATGTCCGGCCGGTCATCGTCTCCTGTCTCAGCAGTGTGCTGTCCGGCCTGATGGACGGCAGCTACGGGGAGGCCACCGGCCGGCAACTGTTCGCCGCGGCCGCCCGGCTGACGGAGCTGGCCGGGTACACGGCCCTGGACATCGGGCAGCCGGGCCTGGCGCAGCGCTACTACATCCAGGCGCTGCGGCTGGCGCAGGCCGCGGACGACCGGTGCTACGGCGGCTATGTGCTGGCGGCCGGGCTGAGTCATCTCGCGGTCGGCGCCGGCTGCTCCCGGGAAGCGGTGCAGCTCGCCCGCGCCGCGCAGGAGGGCACCCGGGGGCGGGCACCGCTGGCCGCGCAGGCCATGTTCTACGCGACCGAGGCCCGCGGTTACGCGATGCTCGGGGACGCCCGGATGTGCAAAATACTGGCGGACAAGGCCTCCGAGGCGATGGCGCACGTGGTCCCGGGGGACGGCCCCGAGTGGATCTCCTACTTCGACCGCGCCTATCTGGCCGACGAACTGGCGCACTGCTACCGGGACCTGAAGCAGCCGCGGCCGGCCGCCCGGCGGGCCGAGGAGGCCCTCGCCCGGCATCCGCGGACCCGGGTACGGCGCCGGGCCATCGATCTGCTGCTGCTGGCGACCGTCCTGGTGCAGGCCGGTGACGTCGAGGAGGGGTGCCGGGCCGGGGTGCAGGCGGTGGCGCTGCTCGGCCGGCTGAAGTCGGCGCTCGGCGACCGGTATCTGCAGCACTTCCGGGACGAGTTGCGGCCCTTCGGCGACACGACGCCGGTCCGTGAGTTCGACGTCCTGGTGCAGGAGAGCGGTGTGCGGGTGCCCAAGTGACGCCCGCCCGGCGCCGGGTGGGCCGCAGGGCGGGCCCGGGGGGCGTGGGGGGGCGGGGGGACACCGACGGCCGGCGGGTCCGTACCGTCCCGCGGGGAGGGGGCGCGGAGCCGGGGCCCGCCGGCCGTCGGCGACTGGGGAGTCACCCGCGAGGGGTGCGGTGTGCGGCGCTACGGCGCCACGCCCTGCCGTAACGCCGCCGCCAGCGGCACCGCGGCCCAGACGGTGCAGCTGCTGTCCGCCTCGACCCTGCGGCCCCAGCGCGAGGAGCAGTTGGCGACCAGTTCCAGGCCGCGGCCGTGCTCCTGCGCCGGGTCCGGACGGCGCATGCGGGGCACCGACGGGGTTCCCCCGCGGTCGTGCACCTCCAGGTGCAGCTGGTCCTCCGACCGCCACATCCGGCAGTCGATGCGGGTTCCGGTGGAATACTGGAGAGCGTTGGTGAACAGTTCCGACAGGATCAACAGCACCAGATAGCGCGTGTCTTCGTCCGCTATTCGCTGTCCGTCGAGCCAGGAGCGCGCCAGGCTCCGGCAGACCGGCACGGCACGTTTCAGCGCCGGTATCCGCAGCACCACTCGTTGCGCGGAACCCCAGCAGTCGGCGGGGACCAGGGAGTTTCTTTCCGCGGGCCAGCCGGCGATATGCCGGGCGGTCACCATGACTTCAGCCGAATGCATTGTGGTGGGTAACATGACTACCCCTTTCGTACCTGCCTCATGGACTCCGATGTCGCTTTCGCCTCATGAAGCACGCCGGCGCCATCGCTCGGTCCGTCCCGGCGGCCTTGGGAGTTCGCCGCGCCTCCGGTGAGCACCGGACCGCTTCCGCCCTCTCTCCATTATTTATTCAAGCAGCACGAGAGACCGCCGGGGAAGGCGTACGATGCGACATCGGGAGCGGTCGGGGATATCGCCGACGCGAAATACTATCACCATAAGAAAACCGTTGCGCATTACGCGGCAATGCAATTGGTGAAAGGGCGCGGAGAGTTCGCCGGAAAGAAATGCGGCGGGGGCGCGGCGGGAATGCGGAAGAAATGCTACCGCTTCTGTTCCGCCCTGAACAGAAGGACGCCCGGCGGGCCTTGGCGGCCCGCCGGGCGTGCGATGCCCCGATGGTTCAGGGGGCTAGGGTGCCGTCAGCTCCAGGCCCAGCTGCTCGGCGATACCGGCGGCGAGAGCGGCCAGCGTCGGATGCTCCCACACGAAGTTCCGCGGGAGACTGAGACCGAAGGAGCGGTCGATGCGCGCCCGCAGCTCCATGGCCAGCAGGGAGTCGAACCCCAGGGATTTCAGCGGGGTCTGCGGGTCGACCGAGCTCTTGCCCAGCCGCAGGACGTCGCGGACATGGCCCGCCAGATGTTCCTCCAGCGCCGCCCTGCGGGCGAGACCGGGCGGCAGGGCGGTGAGCCGGGCCCGCATGTCCTCGGTGTCGTCGGCCGCCGGGGCCGGCTCCGCCGGTTCGCCGCCGGACACCCCGCTGAAGAACGGCAGATGCCGGCCCGCGGGCGGCAGCCAGGTGTCCGGCGGGCCGGGAAGCACCCCGGTCTGCACCCGCCGGTGCGCCAGCAGTGTCCGGAGCGCCGCCAGCCCCTGGTCCGTGGGGATGGTGCGGTAGCCGCGGCGGCTGAAGTCCGTGGCGACGCCGATCTCGCCCCACGGGCCCCAGTTGACGGCCAGTGTCGGCATGCCCTGCCCGGAGCGCCAGGCCGCGAACCCGTCGAGCCAGGAGTTCGCCGCCGCGTAGGAGCCCTGGCCGGGGTTGCCCAGCAGCGAGGCCATCGAGGAGAACACCGCGAACCAGTCCAACGGCTGCCCCTCGGTGGCCCGGTGGAGCTCCCAGGCACCGGCGACCTTCGGCGTCCAGACCCGCTCCAGCTGGTCGTCGACGACGTTGGCGATCACCGCGTCGTCCAGCACCATCGCGCAGTGCACCACACCGTGCAGCCGGAATCCGTCGGCCACCGCGGTGGACACCAGCCGGTCGGCGACCTCCGGATCGGCGATGTCGCCGAGGACCACCGACACCTTGGTGGTGCTGCCGATCACCGAGGCGAGCGTCTGCGCGACCTCGGGGGACGGCGCGGAGCGGCCGTTGAGCACGAGGTGCCCGGCGCCGTGGCCCGCGAGCCACTTCGCCGTGGCCAGCCCCAGACCGCGCAGCCCGCCGGTGACGACATAGGCGCCGCCCTCCTGGACGGGCATGTCCAGATCGGGCAGCACCGCGGGGGCCTCACCGCTGTCGGGCACCGTCAGCACCAGCTTGCCGACGTGGCCGGCGGCGGCCATGGTGCGGAAGGCCGTGGTGGCCTCCGACAGCGGATACTCCGTGCAGTGCAGGGGCTTGAGCCGGCCCTCCTCGAACGCGGCCAGGACCTCCTGCCACACCGTGGCGAAGGTGTCCGGGCGGTTGCGCCGCAGTTCGATCAGGTCGACGGTGCTCAGGGTGACGTTGTGCCGCAGCGGCAGCATGCCCAGCGGGGCGTCCGCCAGGATGTCCCGGACCCCCAGCTCCACGAAGCGGCCGAACGGGCGCAGCGTCTCCAGGCCGGTGCGGATGGCCGCCCCGGACAGCGAGTTGAGCACCACGTCCACGCCCTCGCCATGGGTCGCCTCACGGGTGCGCTCGCCGAACTCCAGCGTGCGGGAGTCCATGACGTGGCTGATGCCCATGCCCCGCAGATAGCGGCGCTTGTCCTCGCTGCCGGCCGTGGCCAGCACCTCGGCGCCCAGCATCCGGGCCACCGCGATCGCCGCCATACCGGTGCCGCCGGTGGCGGAGTGGATCAGCACCCGCTCCCCGGCGGTGAGCCGGGCCACCGAGCGCAGCGCGTACCAGGCGGTCAGGAAGGCGATCGGCAGTCCGGCCGCGACCGCCGGTTCGATGCCGAACGGGACGGGGGCCACCGCGTCGGCGGGCACGGTCAGGAACGACCCGAAGGCGCCGCCCCGCAGATCGACCGCGATCACCTCGTCGCCGACCTGCGGGCGTTCCACCCCGTCGCCGACCGCGCTGACCACACCCGCGCACTCGAAGCCGATGCGGTAGCGGACATCGGTCTCGCCGGGCAGCAGGCCCATCGCCGTGAGCACATCGCGGAAGTTCAGGCCGGCGGCGGTGACCTTGACCTCGACCTCGCCGGGCCGGGGCGCGCGCCGTTCGGTGACGGCGTACTCCAGGCTCGACAGATCGCCCAGCCGGCCGGCCCGCAGCCGGAATCCGTCCACCCCGTAGCGGACGGTGCACGAGGTGGCCGCCTCGTCCTCCCCGCCGCTCGGCGCCGCGTGCTCCAGGCGGGCCACGTACCGGCCGTCGGCGCGCAGCGCGACCTCGTCGTCGTCCGCGTCCGCCAGCAGTTCCAGCGACACCTCCTCGGGGTCGGCCTCGTGCGGGTCGGCGTCCACCAACACCGGCCGGATCTCGGGGTGTTCCAGGGCGGCGACGCGCAGCAGTCCGCGCAGCGCGCTCTGCCCCAGGTCGACCTCGTCGCCCGGCACCACGGCGCGGGACCCGCGGGTGACGACGTACAGCCGCGGCGCGTCCTGGGTCGCGGTGATCGCCTGGAGTGCGCCGAGCAGTCGGCGGGTGCGCCGCAGGGACTGCCCGGTGGGGTCGGCGCCGTCCCCGGGGCCGCACACCAGCACCACCGCGCGCGGGGTCTCCAGGGTGGCGGCCAGCCGCCCGGTGAGGGCGTCGCGGAAGGTGCCGAGGGAGCCGTCGTCGAGCGGCCGGTCCCAGACGACGGTACGGGCGCAGCGGGTGCGCAGCGCCGCGGCCAGCGCCTGGGCCGAACCGTCCACCTCGCCCACGATGACCCAGCTGCCCGGCGCGTGGCCGCCGTCGGGAGCCGCACGGGGCGTGGCCCGCCAGCCGATCTCCAGCAGCCAGTCGTCGACCGCCGGGGTGCCGCGGGCGGCCGCACGGCGGGCGAAGCGCAGCCCGTTGACGACGAGCACCACGGCGCCGCTCTCGTCCAGGAGGCGGACGTTGGCCACGATGGCTTCCGGGGTGATCTCGCTGACGTGGGCGTGGCAGTGGACGGCGCTCGCGGGGTCACCGATGAGGCGCAGCGCCTGCATGCCCACCGGCAGCACCAGCGCCTGGTCCTCCTCGTTGATCAGCGGCGCCACGGCGAGCTGGGCGCAGAGGTCGAGCAGGACCGGGTGGACCGGCAGGCCGGGAGGCGGGCTGCTCGCCTCGCGCGGCACCGCGACCTCGGCCCAGAAACTGTCGTTGTGGCGGCCGGCGTTCAGCCGGCGGACACCGGTGAAGGCCGGACCGTGCTCCAGGCCGCGCCGCCGCAGCCCGGCGTAGAGGTCGGCCGGATCGACGGACAGCGGGTGGCGCAGGCCCATCGCCTCGACGGATCTGGGGCGCAGCTCGGGCCGTACGCTCAGCCGGTGCAGCACCGCCTCCGCCTGCGGCTCCCAGTCACCCTGCTCGTTGCGGGCGAGAATCTGGCACTGGGCCCGGTCCGGGGCCGTCAGGGTGACGACGGTGGAGACCTCGGTGTCCGCCTCCAGCCTCAGCAGCTGCTTGAACTGGACGTCGGTGACCTCCACTTCGTGCGGTGCCGCGCCGAAGACCTCACAGGCCGCCGAGAGCGCCAGACCGCAGTGCGCCGCCCCGGGGAAGACGGCTTTGCCGTGCACCCGGTGGTCGGCGAGCCAGGGCAACGCGTCGGTGCCGGCGTCGGCGCGCCAGCAGTGCCGCACCGGATCACCGGGGAACTCGGTGTGATGTCCGGGCAGTTGGGCCCGGGGGACCTCGGCGGCGGCCGTCGGCTGCGGCGCGTCGGCCCAGTGGTGGCGGCGGTCGAAGGTGACGGTGGGCACGTCCACCAGCGCGCCCTCGGCGTAGAGGTGCCGCCAGTTCACCGGGACCCCGGCACAGTGCAGCGCGGCGAGCTGGGTGCGCAGCGTGGACTGGTCGTCCTCGTCGCGGCGCAGCGTGGGCAGCACGACGGGGTCCGTGACGAGCCCGGCCAGGCTGCCGGCGACGGAGTGGGTGACGACGGGGTGCGGTGAGACCTCGACGTAGACCACGTGCCGGTCGGCCGCCGCGGCGGCCACCGCCTCGGCGAACCGCACCGGGCGGCGCAGGTTGTCGCACCAGTAGTCGGCGTCGAAGGACGGCGTCTCCCCGGGGTCGACGACCGTCGAGTAGAACGGCACCTTGGGCTGCCGGGGCGCGAGACCGGCCAGCGCCGAGCGCAGCGCCGGCAGCACCGGGTCCACCAGCGGACAGTGTGAGGCGACGTCCACCGCGATCGGGAACACCGCGATCTTCCGGGCCTCCCAGGCGGCGGCCAGCCGGCTCACCTCCGTGGTCCGCCCGGCCACGACGGTGGAGTCGGGCGCCGAGAGGACGGCGACGGAGACCGTGCCGGCCGCGCTGTCGGCGAGTTCGGCGCGCACCGTGTCGGCGTCCAGGCCGACGCTGAGCATGCTGCCGCTGCCGGCGATGTCGTTCAGCAGTCCGGAGCGCCGGCAGATCACCCGCACCCCGTCGGCCAGGGTCAGCGCCCCGGCCACCACCGCCGCCGCGACCTCGCCCATGGAGTGGCCGATGACCGCGGCGGGTTCGACGCCGTACGAACGCCAGGTGGCGGCGAGGGCGACCTGGAGGGCGAACAGCACCGGCTGCACCGTGCCGCAGCCCTGCACGGTCCGGCCCTGCCGTACCACGTCCAGCACCGACACCTCGCTCTGCGCCCTGATCAGCTCGTCGAGCTCGGTCAGCGCGTCGAGGAAGGCCGGTTCGGTCCGCAGCAGGCCGCGTCCCATGCCGGGCCACTGGGAGCCCTGGCCGGAGAAGACCCACACCGGCTGGCGTTCGACCGCGGCGCCCACCGAGCCGGTCACCACCGCCGGGTGCCGCTCCCCGGACGCGAAGGCCCGCAGCGAGCCGATGAGTTCCCGGCGCGCCGAGGTCACCACGCCCATCCGTCCGCGGCCCGCGCAGCGGCGCAGGGCCAGGGTGTGCGCGATGTCGCGGAGCGGCACGTCGGCGCCGTCGCCCTCCATCCAGTCCGCGAGCCGGGTGGCCGCGGTCGGCAGGACGTCCGGCGAACCGGCCGACACCAGGAAGACGTCGGAGGCCGTCCGCTCGGGGTGGCCGGTGTCCTGGCTCCGGGCGGGCCGCGGCTGCGGTGCCTGTTCGAGCACGACATGGGCGTTGGTCCCCGAGAAGCCGAACGAGGAGACCGCGGCGAGCCGGGTGGCCGTGCGCAGCGGCCAGGCGGTGAGTTCGGTGGGGACGAAGAAGCGGGTGCCGCCGGGGGTGATGGCCGGGTTCCAGCGGCGGAAGTGCAGATTCGCCGGGATGGTGCCGCGCTGGAGGCACAGCACGCTCTTGATCAGCCCGGTGACCCCGGCGGCCGGTTCCAGATGCCCCACGTTGGTCTTCACCGAGGTCAGGGCGCAGCGGCCGGGCCCGTAGCCGTAGACCTCGGCGAGGCTGGCGAACTCGATCGGGTCGCCGACGGGGGTGCCGGTGCCGTGGGTCTCGACCATTCCCACGTCCCGTGGGTCGACCCCGGCCTGGGCGAGGGCGTCCAGGTACAGCGCCCGCTGGGCGGTCACCGACGGCGCGGCGAGGCCCTCCGACGAGCCGTCCTGGTTGGTGGCGGAGCCGCGCAGCACCGCCAGCACCCGGTCGCCGTCCCGCTGCGCGTCGGAGAGGCGCTTGAGCACGACGACGCCGCAGCCCTCACCGCGCACGAACCCGTCGGCGTCGGCGTCGAAGGTCCGGCAGCGGCCGCCCTCCGACAGCATGCCCATCCGGGCGAAGGACCGGGTGATGCGCGGCTGGAAGCTCAGGGTGACGCCGCCGGCCAGCGCGACCTCGCACTCGCCGGCGGCCAGTGCCCGGCGGGCCATGTGCACGGCCACCAGGGACGAGGAGCAGGCGGTGTCCAGTGCCACGCACGGTCCGTGCAGACCGAGCAGATAGGAGATGCGGCCGGCCGCCACACAGTGGCCGTTCGTGAGGATCGACCCCTCCAGCTCCTGTGGCTGTCCGGCCAGTTGGTCCATGTAGTCGCTGTAGCTGATCCCGGCGAAGACGCCCGTGCGGGTGCCGTTCATCCGGTCCGGCGGGAGGCCGGCGTGCTCCAGGGCCTCCCAGGTGACTTCCAGCAGCAGCCGGTGCTGGGGGTCCAGCACATCGGCCTCGCCGCCCGCGACGCCGAAGAAGGCGGCGTCGAAGCCGGTCACCTCGCGTAGATAGCCGCCCTGACGGGGCGTCGGCGCCCGGCTCCCCGGCCCCGGGGAGTCCTCGGGAACCAGGCGCCGGCGCTCCGCGGGCATCTCGCCGACCGCGTCGCGCTCCTCGGCCAGCAGCCGCCACAGCGCCGCGGGTGAATCGGTGTCGCCGGGGAGCCGGCAGCCCATGCCGATCACGGCGACGGGCTCTGTCTCGTGGGTGGGTTGTGACTCGGTGTCCGAGCCGTGCATGTCGTTGCTCATCGGGGTCTCCGTATGTGGGAGGTGATCTGCCCGTGGTCACACGGCTTCCGGACTGCCGAGGAGGATGGCGTTCTTCACGCCGCCGACCTGGTAGTTGAAGCTCAGCGCGTAGTCGAAGTCGAGCGGGCGGGGCCGCACCCCGGGGACCGGGTCGAAGGGCAGCCCCTCGGCCGGCTGCTCGCAGTTGGCGGTCGGGCAGACCTGCCCCCGCTCCATCATCATCAGCGTCATGGCGACGCCCAGGCAGCCGGCCGGTGCCCCGTTGTGGCCGAAGCAGCCCTCCTGGGACGTCACCAGCACCTCGCTGTCGGGCCCGTAGAGCTCGCGGATGGCGGCCGCCTCGAAGGCGGTGACGACGATGTTGCCGTCGCTGCCGCCGTGGACGTACGGCACGTCGTCGATCCGCCACCGGTCGCCCAGGCAGCGGCGGACGGCGGCGACCAGCTCCGAGCCGGTCTCGTCGGAGGCGAGGGGGTTGGCCAGACCGTCGCGGGTCATGGCGGTGGCCAGCACCTGGCCGTACATGTGCGCGCCGCGCCGGGCCGCGTGCTCCCGGCTCTCCAGGATCACCGTGGCGGCGCCCTCGCCATGGTTGATGCAGTCCGCCCGGCGGTCGTAGGGACGCATGAGGGAGCTGAAGGACGGCAGCAGCTCCGGCATTCCGTTGGTGCGGAGGTTGTCGTAGGTCTGCTGGGCGCCGCTCAGCAGCCGCTGGATGTTCTGGATGAGGTGGACGTTGAAGACGTCGACGCCGGTCACCACCGCCACGTCGACCTCGCCCTGGGCGATCATCCGGCGGGCGTTGCCGATCTGTACGGCGGACGAGGCGCAGCCGCACGAGACGGTGTAGCAGGGGCCGTTGGACTGCGTCAGCGCCGCCTGGACCAGCGCGACGTCGGAGGGTGTCACGGCCTGTTCGGCGGCGACGAACAGCTCCATGGCGTCCGGTGCGCTGGTCTTGCCGGGGTCGGCGCTCAGCACCGAGAGGTAGCTCTCCACGTTCGCGTCGACTCCCCCGCGCCCGACCAGGATCGCGGCCTCGCGCAGCGCGCCGCCCTGGAAGGTCAGCCCGGCGTCGGTGGTCGCCTCCACCATCGACACCAGGCCGAAACGGTGCGCCGAGGTGTAGTGGCGGGAGAAGAACGGCGGGACATCCGGGAGGCGTTCGTCGAACATCTCCTGGGTGAGCTCCACCGAGCCGTAGTAGACCTCGTCACGCTTCAGGCAGGACCGGCCGTTGGAGATCACCGCCCACATGTCGTCGGCGGTGAAGACCGGTTCCGTGCCGCCCGGCAGACAGAATCCGGCACCGGTCACCACCACGTCCCGGCCCTTGTTTCGTTCTTCGGAGTTCCCGGACCGTTGGTTCATGACAGAACTCCGTCCCTCACGAGGTTCGACATATTCGTTCTCCTCTGCACATCGCTTTTTTTCTGCGGGCCGCACAACGCCTACTCGGCAATGCGTGTGCGGTAACACCAGCGGTAGACCGGGACTTGCTGGCCGCCCAGGTCCGCGTATTCGCCGTAGAATTCGAAACGCTCGTACCCGTTGCCCCGTAGGAGCCTTATCGGGTCGCCGGCGTCGTCGCGCATGTGCTGCGGCAGGGCAGTGCCCTCCGGCCCGTCGACGAGGATCACCATTCTTCTCTTCGCCATACTGTTCTCCGGTGTTCTTTTCGCAGTGGGTGGTGTGGGGGGCAGGCTTCAGATGTGAGGTGGGGGGACCCGGGGTGCAGATCACTGCGGGACCGGTTGCGGCGGGGTGACAACTGCCGGACCGGCCTTCTCCGATGGCGCGGCGACGGCGACGCGGAGGTCGTCGACGGCGGTACGGGCGCGGCGGAAAAAGGTGACCGTGACGGTCTGGGCGGCGCCCGGGGCAGGCTGCGGGCTGCGGCCCGCTCAGCCTTGTTACTGAATTCCGCCGCGGGAAGTGCGGCGGGGACGGGTGCCGGTGACGCGGGCGGCGGTCACCGGCACGCTTCCGTTGTCGAGGGAGCGGCCTGCGCCGCGCCCGGGACAATTCCCGTTCGGCGAGGCGGAGATGAGGAATTGCCTGTCCGCGGATACGGCGATATCGCCACCGGTGAACGGGAATTCGTTCCGGTCACCGCATACACCGGCGCCGGACGACGGGGAGCGCCCGGAGGCGTCGGGGAAACGGCCGGCTCCGGCCGCCGCTCGGGCGGTACGGAAAGGCGCGGCGGATTCCCCGGGGGCGGGGAGGGGGAACCGTCCCGCCGGGGAACCCGCCGCGGTGGTGCGCCGGCGCGCGGCATCCGCGCGTCCGTCGCCCGGCCGGGCGGTGAACGGGTGGGTACGGTGCGGACCCGGCGCCGAGGGGGCGGCGGCGGACGCGGGTGCCGCGGCGGCCGCGGGAACGCACGCGGATTCCGCCGGCACCGGGATCGGGAGACTCAGGTCACCGCCGGACCGTTCGGGTTCCGGTGCGGTCGCGGTGCGGGCCGGGATCAAGGCTGCTGCGCCGTTGACCCGGCGAAGAGTGGAAATGGTTCGCATGACGCCCCCTGATCCGAATGTGGGGGCCGATCAGCCGGTGCCGAGGTGCCGGCACCGGCTGACGGATCCAAAACCCTCTACCGGGGACGCCCATACGGCATCTCGGCTGACCGCAACCAGGCGCTGGGCCGGGCCAACGGGTAGGCCAGGTGCCGCTCCCCGGAGAGGATGGGCGGCCCACCGGTTGGATGCGACTAGTTATCCATGTGGCTCGGCGGGCTACAACAGTCAACCGATAAGGCCACCCGTTCGGAGCAGCGCGAAAAGCGGAATCTCGTACCAACTTGCGCAATGGCCTTTGGAGATGCCTTTATTCAACTCATGACCGATGCAGCGTTTGATTGCTCACAGCTCCGGCCAGATCGCGATGCAGAACCGGGCGCCGCAGCAAGCTCGCCGCTTGTCATTCTTGTGTGTGGAACACAGCGGGAACCGACGCGCTGTCAATAGCCGACCGCCGTCGGCCGCCGCTGATGGTGACAATGGAAGTCACTTCGACTTCGGCAAAGCCCATGCCGCCGCCGTATCTTCCGCTGTCCATAAGCGAGTTGGAGGTGCGTCCGCAATTCTCCGGTACCGGTGAGTGATCCGCGGGAGGCCGCCGGCGCGGGCCGTCCGTGCGGCAGAGCCCGGCCTTTTGCCGTCCCGTCCCGGCCGTCGTTCCCCTTCCGCCGCGGCGGTGCGGCGCAATGCGCTCCCCGCCGGCGCCGGCAGTTCCGCGCACGGTCCACCGCCACGATGTGGTCACGATTCCTCGACTTCGGTTTCACGCTCAGGGGCGAATCGGGCCGGCGGATCCGCCGCCCGAATAACTTCCCACCAGACAAGGGTGATTCGATGATGAACGATAATGCGGAGTGCCGTATTCCGCCCGGGAGCGACACTCGCACGATGTCACTCGCCGCTTACGGGGAACGAAGATGGGCGGCGGCGATGCACGGCCTGGAAACCCTGACCATGTCCCCGTACCAGGCCGGCTGGCGGCTGCGGGTCGTCCCCAGCATCGGCCACGTCCGCGTGCACCAGGTCACCCGCCGGGTCGTCAACCGCGCGCTGCACTGCTGGATCGCCGACGAGTGCGGCCTGTCGACGGTGAAGAACAGCCTCGCCGTCCTCGTCCGCGTCCTGGAGCAGGCCGTCCGGGACGGGGTGCTGGACGCCAATCCGGCGCGGGTGGCCGGCTGGCAGCGGGAGTACCAGCGGGCGCAGGCAGAGCGCACCACTCCGCGGTCGCTGGCCCTGCCGGACGCGGACACCCTGGAGCGGCTGGCGGCCACCCTCGTCCAGCGGTCCTCGGACGGCTACGAGGGGTGGGGCGACATCGTCCGGTTCGCCGCCTGGACCGGCACCCGTTTCAGCGAGGTGTCCGCGCTGCAGGCCCAGGACATCGATGTGAGCACCTGGACCTGGCAGGTGCAGCACTTCACCGTGTCCGAGCCGGAGGGCCTGCACGACCGCCCGTGCCGGGGCCGGCACCACCGGGTGGTGCCGCTGCGGCCCGCCGCCCGGGAGCTGGCGGCCGGGCGGCTGGAGACGGCCCGGCACACCCCGCCGGCCCGGCTGTTCACCGGCCCGCAGCGGAGCCGGTTCACCGCCGCGTCGCTGCGGGACGCGACGCACTGGGACGACGTGGTGGACGAGCTCGGTCATGAGTACCTCCGGCGCCAGGACCTGCGCCACACGGGCCTGACATGGATGGCGGACGCCGGGCTGCCGCTGCCGCTGCTGTGCGGCGCCGCCGGACGGCCCCCGCAGGACACCCGGCGGTATCTGCCCCCTGACGGGCCCCGCCGCTCCGCGGAGAGCCAGGGGGAGCGACCGGTGAGTTCGGCCCCCGCCCGTACGTCGGGCGGGGGCCGAACCGTTTTCCGGCGTCCCCCTGCGGAGTGACGGTGCCGGGCCGCCCGGCCCGGTCCGGCCGGGGACGGCGCGAGCGGTGGACCTCAGGTACCGGGCTCCGGACCGTCATCCAAGGGTGCGGGCCGTCACAGGTAGGTGAACGTCCCGGCGTTGACGCTGCCGGCCGGGGTCTGGACGGTCACCTGGACCGTCGTCCCGCTGGTGCCGGGGGGCACCGTGCCGCTGAGGGAGGTGCCGGTCATATCCACCGTCACCCCGGTGGCGGGGGTGGCCCCGAAGAGCACCGTCGCCCCGAAGAGGTTGGTTCCGACGATGGTGAACGTGGCTCCCGCGGACCCCGTGGACGGTGTGACCGTTCCGGTGACCGTCGGAGGCAGCGGCAGGTAGGTGTAACCGCCCGGGACGGTCACGGTGCCGCCCGAAGTGGTCACCACCACCGGCACATTGCCTCCTCCGGGGGGCCCGGCCGGGACCACACCGAACAGGACCGATCCGGTCGGGTCGGTGCCCAGAACCGTCGCGGCGTTGCCGCCGATGGTGACGGAGGCACCCGTGAGGTTCGAACCGATGATGGCGAACGGCGTACCGCCCGCGGCCGGACCCGAGGTGGGCGTGATCGCCGCGGCCGCCGGAACACCCGGCGCCAGGTAGGTGTACGAGGCGGGGTTGCTGGTGCCGGCGGCGTTGGTGACGGTGACCTGCACGGTGCCCGCGGCGTGCGCCGGAGCGAGGACCGTGACGGTCAGGCCCAGCGGGTCCTGCCCGACGATGGTCGCCGAGGTGCCTCCGAAGAGGACACTGGTGGCGCCGCCGAGGCCGAGGCCGACCAGCTGCACGGTGTTGCCGCCCGCGGTCGGTCCCGTGGCCGGGACCACTCCGAGCAGCACCGGGCCGATCGCAAGCGGCAAGGCCGGCAGAGCCGGGTGTGTGGGTGTAGACATGAAAGTCCTCCTGCTGTGTGAGCTCGTTGCTCGGCCCGCCCGTGACGGACATGGCGCACGAGCCGGAGCCGGGCACTGACAGCAGCCGGCCGCGGAGGAGGACGGCGCGGACGGCGCACGGCGGCCGGGCTCACACCTGGGCGGTGCGGGGGCCGTCGCGCTCCTGGCCGTCCTTCACAGCCCTGCAGCGAAGAGGACTGGTGGGCGGGCCGACTACCGAAGCCCGAGGGGGATGGACGGCCCACCGACCAGGCCCCACCAGTAACCCAGAAGAGTTGCCACCGGGCAATCACGTTGACGACGGAGCACCCGATCGGCCCAGCGCGAACTGCCCGTTGTTCACCACGGGGTTGGCGAGGGGGAAGGGGCGGGGCGGGTGTCCCCGGCCGCCGCCACCAGGGACGGATAGTCCTCCAGCGTGATCGCCGCGGAGATGTCATGGCCCTCCTCCAGCATGGCGGTGACGACGGCCGGGGTGTTGAGGGCGGCGTTGCGGGCGTCGAGGGCCTCCTGGGTGGCAGGGGCGAAGAACTCACCGGCACCGCGGCCACCTTCCTGACAGCGGGTGGCGTAGGGGCGCAGCTTCTGTTCGTAGCGGGCGAAGGCCGTGCGGTGGTCGGCGCCGGCAAGGGCGAGTTCACCGGCGAGGACATAGGCACCGACGATCGCCGAGCCGGTGCCCATACCGCCCACCGTGGCCCCGTACGCGGCATCTCCCAGAAGCGCGATGCGGCCCGTGGACCAATGCGGGAGGTCGGCGCGGCTGATGGCGTCGAAGTAGAGGTCATCGGCCCTCCACAGGGTGTCGATCAGTTCCGGGGTACGCCAGCCGGCTCCTTCGTAGGCACGGGCTATCGCCTCCTTCTGGGACCGGATGTCCCGCCGGTCATAGGGGAGCTCCTCCGCGGCGGCGAAGACGCAGAAGGTCTCGCCGGTATAGCCCGGCTCCGCGGCGCGGCGCGGCAGCCGGCCGACCGTGGCCAGCCGCCCGGGTTCGCCGTAGCCGACCGGGCGGACACCGAGGTCCCCGGCGTCCGCGGGCAGGTCCCATGCGGCGAGGTAGTAGCCGAGGTGACTGACGAAGTGCTCCTCGGGGCCGAAGGCGAGCCGACGCACGGTGGAGTGCAGACCGTCGGCGCCGATCACGAGGTCGAAGGTCCGCGGCGCGCCCCGTTCGAAGGTGGCGTGGACGCCGTCGGCGGTCTCGGTGAGCGACGTGAGGGAGTCGCCGAAGACGTACTCGGGGGTGATACCGGGAAGGGAGCCGGTGCCGGGTGGGGTCAGGCTGTGCGCATGCAGGAGGCGGGACAGCTCCGAGCGGAGTATCTCGACCTCACCCGCGGCGAACTCGGGCGGCAGGGTGGCGAGTTCCCGGCCCTGGTGGTCGATGAAGCTCATGGGGGCGCCGGGGCCGGTGCGGTGCCGTCCGATGGTGTCGAGGACGCCCATGCGCTCCAGGACCGTCAGATGTGCCGCACCGCGGAAGTCGACCGCGAAGCCGCCGCCGCGCAGGGCGGGCGCCACCTCGATCACGGTCGTCCGATAGCCGTAGCGGCCCAGCCAGTAGGCCAGGGCCGGCCCGGCCACGCTGGCGCCGGAGATCAGAACTGTCGGCCGCGACGGCGCCGTTCGCCTCCCCCGCACACCTCCGGGCCGCTCCGCGCCCGGGTCCCCCATTGCCGTTCCGTACGTCATCGCACGCTCCCCACGCCGATCGGTCGTACTGACACAAGAAACTGTATCCGAAGGACACTGTTCTGTGTACCCCGGACACAGTTTTAGGATGCGGGGATGGCGGGAGACGACGGAAAGCGCAGTGTGTTCGGGGATCAGGCGGGCAGCGTCGAGTTGCTATGGGGCGGGCGCGAGCGGCCCAGCCGGGGCCCCAAGCCGGCCCTGAGCCTGGAGCGGATCACGTCCACGGCCATCGACCTCGCCGACGCCGGCGGGCTCGGGGCGGTCTCCATGCAACGGATCGCGGCCGAGCTGGACTTCACCAAGATGTCCCTGTACCGCTATGTGCCGGGAAAGAATGAGCTGGTCGCGCTGATGATCGACCGGGCGATGGGGGAACCTCCGAGCGCACCGCCACCGGACGCCGCCGCCCCGGGCGACGACGCACCGTGGCGGACCGCGCTACGGGCCTGGGCGCACGCACTGGCGGCGGTCTACCACCGGCACCCCTGGCTGCTGGGCGCGGCCGTCGGCCCCCGGGTCATGGGGCCCCAGGAACTCGGCTGGACCGAACGCGCCCTCGCCGCGCTCGCCGACACCGGCCTGACCGGCGCGGAGCAGCTCGACGCCGTGGTCGTGGTGAGCGGCCACATCCGGGCCATCGCCCAGGTCTCGTCCTCGATGGGGCTGGGCAGCGCCCGTGCCAGGGAGCCCGAGCAGGTCATGAGCGCGGCGCTGAACGAACTGCTGGCCGGCCGCGCCGACCGCTTTCCCGCGGTCGCCGCGGCCGTTGCGGCCACCGATGCCGACCACGCCTCCCGCGACCGGGCCGGTGAGTTCGGCCTGGAACGGATTCTGGACGGCCTGGCGGCCTATATGAGCCGCGGGCCGGACGACACCTAGCCCACCGCCCGCACCGCCTCCCCCGGCAGCCCGCGCAGCCAGTCGAGGAGGAGGCCGTTGACCTCGTCGGGGCGTTCCTGCTGGAGCCAGTGGCCGCAGCCGGGGAGGATGTGGGAGGCGGTCAGGCCGGGGAGGGTGCGGGGGAAGGCCTTGATGGCGTCGGCCATCCACTGGGTGGGGGCGTCGCGTTCGCCGCCGATGAAGAGGGAGGGCTGGGTGAGCGGGGCGCCGGCCCAGGCGGCGAGGTCCTCCCAGTCCCGGTCGACGTTGCGGTAGCGGTTGAGTCCGCCGGTCAGGCCGGTGCGCTCGAACTCGGCCGTGTAGAAGTCGAGATCGGCCTCGGTGAGCCAGGGCAGCGGGCGGAACGGGCCGGCGGGGAAGCGGTCGGAGAGTTTGCCGCCCGGCGGCACCGAGAACAGGGCGCTGCCACCGGGGTCGGAGGTGGGCTCGGCGTCGCCCGAGAGGCCGGTGTAGAAACCGGCGAGCCAACTGCGGACATCGGGTTCGATCTCCGCCTCCGCCCGGCCCGGCTCCTGGAAGTAGCTGATGTAGAACTCCCCGGCGCCGCCGAGCCGCGCGAAGGCCTCGGTGGGGCGGGTCGCGCCGCGCGGGGCGTACGGCACGCTCAGCAGGGCCACGGCGGTGAAGACATCGGGCCGCAGCAGCGCCGAGTTGGCGGCGATGGGTGAGCCCCAGTCGTGGCCCGCGATGATAGCGGTCTCCTCGCCGAGGGCGTGCACCACCGCGACGTTGTCGGCGGCATGGGCCAGCATCCGGTAGGCCGCCACGTCGAGGGGTTTCGAGGAACGCCCGTAGCCCCGTACGTCGATGGCGACCGCCCGGTAGCCCGCGGCGGCCAGCGCCGGGAGCTGGTGGCGCCACGAGTACCACGACTCGGGGAATCCGTGGACCATCAGGACGAGCGGTCCGGTGCCCTGCTCGACGAGGTGGATGCGGCCGCCGGGGACCTCCACCGTGCGGTGGACCGGGGCCGGGAGCGGCAGCGCGGCGGCGGGCCGGTCCGGTGCCGGTGCCCGGTCTCCCGGGGGCGTGGCCGGCGGGGGCGTCGGGGCGGCGGGCTGCGGCATGCTTCCTCCTGGGGTGGGTACGGCCGCGCTCATGACGGCGGTGGCGGGGGCGGGCAAGGGGCCGACGGCGCGTCAGATGCCGTCTTTCCGTTGCCCGTTCCGTCACGATCATGGCGCGGGCGGACCGTCGGGCGCGAGGATTCTTGCCGGAACGGCAAACGCCCGTTGTGGAGGCCGGGTTGCTCCCCAGGAGCCGGGCCGCCCTCTCCTCTACAGCCGGACCGCCCTCCTCGGCTGTTCCTTGGCCCCCGTCAACAGGCCGTGCAGGGAGGCGAATTCGTCGACGCATTTGGCGGTGCCGTTGACCACGCAGTCCAGGGGCTGGTCGGCGACCCGCACCGGGACGCCCATCTCCTGGCGCAGCCGACGGTCCAGGCCGCGGAGCAGCGCGCCGCCGCCGGTGAGGGCGATGCCGTGCTCGACGATGTCGCCGGAGAGCTCCGGGGGGCAGTCGTCGAGGGTGCGGTGGACCGCGCGGACGATCGCGTCGACCGGCTCGGCCAGCGCCTCGCGGATCTCCTCCTCGGTGATCTCCTGGACCCGGGGCAGGCCGTTGACGTGGTCGCGGCCGCGGACCGTGCAGGAGGACGGGCGTTCCGGTTCGCCGTCCTCGTCGACGTCGACCGGCGTCCAGATCGCCGAGCCGATCGCGATCTTGATGTCCTCGGCGGTGCGCTCGCCGATGTCCAGGGAGTGCTTCTTCTTGATGTAGGCGCTGACGGCGGCGTCCATGGCGTCCCCGGCGACCCGTACGGACTGGGCGGTGACCAGGCCGCCCATGGAGACCACGGCGACCTCGGTGGTGCCGCCCCCGATGTCCACGACCATGCAGCCGACCGGCTCGTCCACCGGGAGGCCGGCGCCGATCGCGGCGGCCATCGGCTCCTCGATGAGGTGCACTTCGCGGGCGCCTGCGCCCCGGGCGGAGTCGATGACCGCGCGCCGTTCGACACCGGTGATGCCGGAGGGGACGCAGATGACCACCCGCGGACGGGACAACCGGCGGCTGGGCAGGGCCTTCTTCATCAGGGCCCGGAGCATCCGCTCGGCGGCGTCGAAGTCGGCGATGACGCCCTCGCGCAGCGGACGCATCGCGGTGATCCCGGACGGGGTGCGGCCGATGGTCCGCTTGGCGTCCAGGCCCACGGCGATCACCTCACCGGCGGCGTTGACCGCGACGACGGACGGCTCGTTCAGCACCACGCCCTTGCCGCGGGAGTACACCAGGGTGTTGGCGGTGCCGAGGTCGATGCCTATGTCATACGTACCGGACGATGTGCTGGACGCCATGGGGAGTTCGTGTGCTCTCTCGCGACGGGTGGATTCCTGGGGCATTGCGCTGCAGACAACCCCATGGGCTACCAATGGTGTTCATTGCGGGGCAATTCTTAAGACTACTGGGGGCTTCGAATGGTTCCCCTTGGGCCTCCCCTCTCCGTCACCGGCCGCCCTCCTCCGCGCCGGGCACCTCCCGGCCGTCCGTGTCCGCCGCCCCGGCCAGCGCCCCGGCCAGGTCGTCGAGGGCGTCGAGGAGCAGATCCGCGACGCGCAGGGCGACACCGCGATTCTCGTCCTCCGCGTCCCATCTCTCCCATACGGCCCGCAGCGCGCTCCAGTTCAGTTCGCCCCGGGCCCGTACCGCCTCGGTGGCCTCGTCCAGGGAGGCGCGCAGTTCGAAGGCGAACGCGGTGGCTCCCGGTGAGGAGGCGGCGTCCCGTTCGGGGAGGTGGACCTCCAGGATCATGGTGACCCGGCCCATGGTGGCGAGCGCGGCGCCGGCCGCCTTCGCCGAGGCGGGCGAGAGACCGCGGTGGCGTACGGGCTCCTTCTCGGCGCGGGCCTCGCTCTCCTCCCAGGCGGCGCGGGCGGCCCGGGAGTCCAGCAGGGCGTCGCGGACCTGCCGGGGGCGGCGCTCCGCGGGCGTGGCGTAGAGGTCGAACACGGCCAGCGCGTACTGCCCGTTGGCGGCCAGCCACTCGGCGAGGCGGTCGCGGAGCTTCGGGGTCTCCCAGGCGGGGAACAGCGCGTACGACAGCATCGCCAGCAGCCCGCCGAGGAGGGTGAGCACGACGCGTTCCTGGACGGTCTGTTCCCAGCCGGCGCCCGCGATGCCGAGCAGGAAGACCACATAGGCGGCCACACACGCCGAGGTCACCGAGAAACCGGTGCGCATCAGCAGATACATCAGCGCGACACAGACCACGGCCAGTGCGGCGCTGACGTACGTGCCCGGGTGCGCCACGGCCATCAGCGCCCCCGCGATGCCGACGCCGACGAGGGTGCCGATGAAACGGGCGATACCGCGGGAGTAGGTCTGGGCGAAGTCGGGGCGCATCACCATGACGGAGGCGAGCGGCGCCCAGTAGCCGTGGCCGAACGGGAGCGCGGTGCCCAGCAGATAGCCGGCCGCGGCGACCGCGGCGACCCTCAGGGCGTGCCGGAAGATGTGCGAGGACCAGCGCGCCTCGCGGTGCAGGGCACGCAGCGCGGCCGGCACCAGCCTGGGGACGCTGGGGCGCAGCAGATGGCCGCGTTCGGCCTCGGTGGTGGGGCGGGTCGCCTCGACGGGTTCATCGGTGAGTTCGACGGCGTCGGCGAGCAGCGAGATCAGGCGGTAGGCGGAGCGGCGGGCGGCCCCGTGGAGCATCGGGCCGGTCGCGGGGACTTCGAGGGTGGCCATCGCCTCCGGGGGCAGCCGGACCGGCCGGGCGTGCCGTACGGCGTGCGCGACGGCGTCCAGGACGGTGGCCGCGGCGCCCAGCAGGTCGCGGGCCCGGTCGCGTTCGGGGCCCTCCAGCGGGGCGCCGACGACCGGGTCGGCGAGGGAGGCGAGGACCGGGCGGACGCGTTCGGCGAGGCCGCGCGGGCCGTGCAGCTGCACGGGGCGGCGCCGGGCCTGACGCGGGGTCACGGCGGAGGCGAGCCGGGCGTCCATCAGGGGCGCCGGGTCGAAGGGGGCGACCGGGTCGTGCCGCAGCCGCCGGGCGTAGTCCGCCTCGTCGGCCAGCGCGTCGGCGAGCGCGTCGCGCTGGACGCCCCAGGGGCGGACCGGGAAGACCACGATCAGGGTCGCCTGGACCAGGCCGCCGAAGAAGATCAGCGCGGCGTGTTCCAGCGCGCCGAGGACCGAGGTCGGCAGGGTGACGGTGACCAGCATGATCGCCACGGTCTGGGTGCCGGCCAGCCCGGAGACCGGGCCGATCGCCCAGGCCATGCCCGCCAGGAAGGTCCAGCCGGCCAGCAGCAGGACGAAGGCGACGACATGGGCGGCGGCCAGATAGCCGAGGAAGGTCGAGACCGCCAGCGCACCCGCGACGGCGAGGGCGAGCACCGGGCGCGGCCGCATGCTGCGCTGGAAGGTGACGATGCCGGACGAGAACGCGCCGAAGGCGGAGGAGACCGCCAGTGCCGGATCGCCCAGCCACAGGCACAGCCCGATGACGATGGCGACGCCGACCGAGCCGCGGATGGCGATCAGTGGGGTGAGCTTGGTCCGCTCGATGGTCAGCCCCGAGCGGGCGGCCTCCTTGAGCGCACGCGACCAGGTCATAGCAGGAGGATACGGGGCCGGAGGCGGCGGTTCCGGAAGCGCCGGAGCGCGCTCCCCCGGCCCGCCTCCCGCCTCACGTACCGGGAAAATCCGGGTAAAGCCGCCTTCCGGCCGCGCACGAATCCTCGCAGGTCACCAAGGGGGTGCCGGGATTCCGGACGGCCGGTGCGAGGAAGGCGACACCTCCGCGGGGAAACCGGAAGCCGCCGTCCCGCCCTCTTGCTCCTCAGCCGGGAGCGGTCCCGGCTGTCCGGCAAGGAGAAAGTCCCGTGCACAGAGCCCTGTTCCGCCCGGTGATCGCGCTGCTCACCCTGACCGTCCTCGCCGCCACGGCCGGCTGCGGCACCGGCGCCTCCCAGGCCTCCCCCGTCCGCTTCGGCAGCACCCGGGCCGACGCCGCGATGCAGCCCCACGCCCCGGGGACGCGGTCGCTGGTGCAGTACCCCACGCGGCCGATCAGCTTCGACGAGGAGCGCCGGGTCGGCGGGGCCGGCGAGAACACCCCGATCGGCGTGACCACCCTGCACGGCCCGAAGTCGGGCTTCACCGGCAAGGTCTGGGTCTGGGCGCCGCCGGAGTACTACGAGAAGCGGAACGCGCACAAGGGCTTCCCGGTGATGGAGGCGCTGCCCGGCTCGTACGGCTACCCCGTCAACTACTGGATCGGCGCCGGCCTCGGACTGCAGGAGAACCTCGCCCGGTGGTCGAAGAACGGCAGCAGCCTGCCGTTCATCGTCGTCATGCCGGTGCTCAACCCCGACGCCGAGCACTACTACGACGGCAGCGACATACCGGGCCGGCCGAAGATCGGCACCTGGCTCAGCGAGGACGTGCCCGACCTCGTACGGCAGAACTTCCGCACCCTGAAGACCCGTGACGCCTGGGCGATCATGGGCTCCTCGTCGGGCGGGTTCGCGGCGCTGAAGAACGTGCTCCAGCACCCCGGCACGTTCAAGGTGGCGATACCCAACGGCCCGGACATCGTGCCCGACTCGCCCCTGTGGAACGGCCACGCCGGGGCGGAGCGGGAGAACAACCCGGAGGTGCTGGCCCGCCGGCTGACGGCACGCGGCGGACCGGA
This sequence comes from Streptomyces sp. NPDC058773, assembly GCF_042746015.1. Taxonomy (NCBI): domain Bacteria; kingdom Bacillati; phylum Actinomycetota; class Actinomycetes; order Kitasatosporales; family Streptomycetaceae; genus Streptomyces; species Streptomyces sp. NPDC058773. The sequence continues at coordinate 4,151 of NZ_JBHYPE010000034.1, read as the reverse complement.
TGTCTACCTCGCCTTCCAGGACGGCTCCCGGGAACACACGGTGCTGCCGAAGGTACGGAAGTTCCGCGCGCAATACGGGCACGGCCCGGTGCACACCCGGCTGCAGGTCGTGCCCGGCGGCACGCACAGCGCGGCGACGTACGTCCGGGGCCTGGGCGAGGGCACGATGCGCTGGGTCAGCGCGCACATGCAGGGGCCGGCCACCTGACGGCCGGCCCCGGGCCGGTGCCGCCGCCCGCCGATCACCCGCCGTCACGCCCTCCGGTCACCCCGCTCTCACGCCCCCGGTCACGGCCACCCGCCGTCACGACACCACGTCCTTGCGCGCGAACCCCCGGAACGCCAGCGCGCCCAGCACCAGGGCGTACGCCACCGAGACCGCCGAGCCCTGGATCATCCCGGACCACTCCATCCGGGGCTGCAGGGCGTCCGCCCAGGAGTACTGCCAGTGCGCGGGCAGGACGTTGCGCCAGGCGCCGAGAGCCGTCACCTGGTCGAGGACGTTGCCGACGATGGTCAGCCCGACGGCGCCGCCGACCGCGCCCAGCGGCGCGTCGGTCACCGTCGACAGCCAGAACGCCAGCGCCGCGGTCACCAGTTGGCTGACGAAGAGGTAGCCGACCACGACGGCCAGCCGCGGCACCGCCTCGCCCGCGGACAGCGCACCGCCGGCGGGCAGCTGCAGCGGGCCCCAGCCGTACGCGGCGCCGCCCACCGCCAGCGCGACCAGCGGCAGCAGCAGCATCGCGGCGGCGCTGAACAGCAGCCCGACGGTGAGCTTGCTCAGCAGCAGCCGGGCCCGCGGGACCGGCGCGGCGAGCAGATAGCGCAGCGACGACCAGCTCGCCTCCGACGCCACCGTGTCACCGCAGAACAGCGCCACCGGCACCACCAGCAGAAAGCCGGCGGAGACGAACAGCGTGGTGGCGGCGAAGTTGCCGCCGGACGCGGTGGCGGTGTCCATCAGCGTGATCCGGCCGTTGCCGCGGCCCGCCGGGTCGCCGCCGATCGCGAACGCCGCCACCAGCACGAACGGCAGCAGCGTCAGCACCGCGGCGATCACCAGGGTGCGGCGGCGGCGCAGCTGGCGGCGGGCCTCGACGCGCAGCGGGAGGGTGCGGCGCGGGCGGTAACCCGGCGCCCGCGCCGTGGTGGTCGCGGTCATCGGTCCCCTCCGATCAGGGTGAGGAAGGCGTCCTCCAGGCGTCGGTGCGGGCCGACACGGTCCACCGGGACCTCCAGCCGGAGGAGTGCGGCGAGCAGTTGGGGCGTGCCGAGACCGTCGAGCCGTACCAGCAGACCGCCTTCCGCGCGTACGGCGGAGACGACACCCGCCAGCGCGGCCACCTTCTCCGGCACCGCGTCGCCGAGTTCCCCCGCGACCCCGACCAGCAGGGTGTCGCCGGAGCCCACGATCTCGGCGACCGGGCCGGCCCGCACCAGCCGGCCGCGGTCCATGACGACCAGATGGGTACAGCTCTGCTCGACCTCGGACAGCAGATGGCTGGAGACGATGACGGTGCGTCCGGCGGCGGCGTAGCGGATCATCACGTCCCGCATCTCCCGGATCTGCGGCGGGTCGAGGCCGTTCGTCGGCTCGTCGAGGATCAGCAGGTCCGGCAGCCCGAGCATGGCCTGGGCCAGGGCGAGGCGCTGGCGCATGCCCTGGGAGTAGGTGCGCACGGCGCGTTGCAGGGCGTCGCCCAGACCGGCGATCTCCAGTGCCTCGTCGAGGTGCGCGTCGGTGGCGGGCCGGCCGGTGGCCTGCCAGTACAGGTCGAGGTTGGCGCGGCCGGACAGATGCGGCAGGAAGCCGGGGCCCTCCACGAACGCGCCGACCCGCGACAGCACCGGGGCGCCCGGCCGGACGGCGTGCCCGAAGACCCTGATCTCGCCCTCGTCCGGCGTGATCAGCCCCATCAGCATCCGCAGCGTGGTGGTCTTGCCGGCGCCGTTGGGCCCCAGCAGGCCCAGCACCTGCCCCTTCTCCACGCGGAAGGACAGGTCCCGTACGGCATACCTGTCGGTGGACGTGGCGTACCGCTTGCTCAGCGCGTCGATCTGCAGCGGCACTCCGGCGAGCGCCGGGTCGGGCGGGGGCGCCGCGGTCCGGCGGCGGGCGGTGAGCAGCAGCAGCCCGGCGACCGCCGCGGCCGCGGCGGGCAGCGCCCAGGTCCAGGCGGGCAGCGGGGCGGCGGCGCCGCGCACCCGGGGCGCGGTGGGCACGTCGAGGGCGCCATCCGGCAGGGAGACGGTGTAGGCGGTGGGTTCGGCCGATGAGGCGTAGCCGAGGTCGGTGGCGGAGAGCACCAGCCGCAGCCGGTGGCCGGCCGCGAACTCGTGGTCGACGGCGGGCATCCGCAGCCGCACGGTCCGGCCGCCGTGCGCGTCCTCGATCCGGTACGGGGCGACGAGCTGGGACGGCAGCACCTGGCGGCGGCCGTCCGGGGCGACGTCGTAGACCTTGGCGAAGAACACCGCGTCCGGGCTGCCGGACCGTACGCGGACGGTGGCGGTGGGGCTGCCGGTGAGGTGGACGGGGGTGCGCAGCGGCGCCGACTCGAAGCGGGCGAACTGGCCGGGGAAGTCCAGGGACAGCCCGCCGGCGCCGACCGAGGAGAGATTGCCGAGCGCGCCGACCCCGGGCACCGCGGAGATCGCCGGCGGCCCGGCGCCGGGCGGGTTGCGGAAGGTCTGGGTGGGGCCGGCCAGCGGGATGCGCCGCGGGTCGTGGTCCAGTCCGGGATAGCGGTCCGCGCTCGCACCGCGCAGCCGCACCGCGCCGTTGGTGGAGTCCACTCCCCCGGTGCGGCTGATGCGGAAGGACGGCCCGGTCCCGGCGCGCTCGTCGCCCTTCAGATAGCGGTCGAACCAGGCCTTCGTCCGGCCCTCCAGGCGGGTGGCCTCCCGGTCCCCGCCGTCGTGCCCGCCGGAGATCCAGTCGACGTCGACCGGCGCCCCGTTCTTGCGGAGCTGCCGGTACAGGGCGTCGGACTGGTCGAGGGGGAACAGCGAGTCGGTCCGGCCCTGCATGATCAGGGTCGGCACCTTGATGCGGTCCCCGACGGCGGACGGGCTGCGGCCCGCCAGGAGGGCGCGGGCCGCGGCGTCCGGCCGGCCCTGGACCGCGACCCGCTCGTACATCCGGCACAGCGCGGGCTCGAAGCGCCCGCAGCCCCCGGACGTGGTGGGCGCGGCGCCCGCGGAGCCGGTGGGGGCGCCCGCCGAGCCGGTGGTGAAGAAGATCCCGGCCCAGAGCTTCTTGAACACCCCGTGCGGGAAGAGGGCGTCGGCGAGGTTCCAGTAGGTGATCTGCGGGGCGATGGCGTCGACGCGCCGGTCGTGGCCGGCCGCCAGCAGCGAGATCGCACCGCCGTAGGAGCCGCCGGCCACCCCTACCCGGGGGTCGCCGTCCTTGTCGAGCTGCACCTCGGGGCGCTCGGCCAGCCAGTCGATCAGCCGGCGGACATCGGCGACCTCGCCGTCCGGGCCGTTCAGCCCGATCTTGCCGGTGGACTTCCCGAAGCCGCGCGCCGACCAGGTCAGTACGGCGTAGCCGTCCCGGGCCAGCCGCTCGGCCTGCGGGCGGAGGTTGGTCTTGTCGGCGCCGAAGCCGTGGGCGAGCAGCACCGCGGGCCGCCGCCCGCCGGAGCCGTCCCCCGCGGTGAAGAAGGAGGTGTCGATCCGCACCTTCTCCTTGCCGTCGGGTTTCGCCGGCATCGTCATGAGCCGGTCGGTGCGGTGGACGGCGGGCGCGGCGTCCGAGGAGGCGGCCGCCCAGGTGCCGCCTCCTATGAGGACGGCCAGCGCACCCGCGGCGGCGTACCGGCGCCGGCCGCGCAGCCGGATACCTCGGAGTTCCATGCGGTGAATCCTAGGGACGGGTCCTCGCGGGCGGCCGGTACCCCGGGCGGAACCCGGTGGCCTCCCCCGGGAGTAGGGTGCGCCCGCCCGTACCACGGACGCGGTACCGGACCGGGGCACCGGGGGCCGCCGCCCGGACCGGCTGCCCCATGGGCCGTACGCACCGCCCCCGGCGGACCGCCGGCCTCACCACGGCAGGACGACCCTCATCACCAGGCCACCGCCCTCACGGGGCTGCGCCGTGATCGTGCCGTCATGCGCCCGCACCACCGACCGCACGATCGACA
>NZ_JBHYPE010000033.1:0-88614 GCF_042746015.1 Streptomyces sp. NPDC058773 | reverse complement strand
CCGCGAACTGCGCAAGGAAGCCGGCACGGTCTTCCTCGTCAGCCACAACAACAAGTCCATCCGCGACACCTGCGACCGCGTCCTGTGGCTGGAGCGCGGCGAGCTGCTGATGGACGGCCCGACCGACGAGGTCATCAAGGCGTACGAAAAGGAGACGGGCAAGTAGTCCGCTCCGCACTCGAAGGCCTCCGCGGGTCCGCCTCGTGGGGGCCTTCGAGTGTGAAGAAGTGGTCAACTCCGGCGATCCCGGGAACAGTTCGGACTAATCGGACGTTGGTCGGATCGACGTCCCACGCTGCGGACCCGCTCGGACGTGGCTGAGATGTACGACGTAAGCTGTACGGGTACCGAACGGCACAAGTGGTACATGTCGGGCAATGCTCACCCAGGCGGGCGATGTGGGCTCGACCGAGGCGCGTCGCCTGCTGCGGCGTGTCCGAAATGGGATGTTTTAGCTTGGCGGTGTAGAACGGGAGACGTGACGGCAATGGCTACTGGTTCGCTCCGGCACCGAAATGCGCCGGGCAGCCCCCGGTGAGCCGAGACAACGAGCAGGTGCGTCGCGCCATCCTCCGCACGGGGGCGGCGGGTGACGTGCGGGAGCAGACGCGCACCGTGCTCGATCAGGCCGCACACGAGAATTTCCCGGTCGCGCCGTTCTTCCTGCCCCGCGCCTGGCGGACCGATCTGATGGCCGTCTACGGCTTCGCCCGGCTCGTCGACGACATCGGCGACGGCGATCTCGCACCCGGCGGCGGCGATGCCGTACTCCTCGGACTGGACCGCGCACAGGAGGGGGGCACCTCCCGCTCCAGCGCAGCCGAGAGCGGGGGAGACCGGCTGGCCTTGCTGGACGCGCTGGAGGCCGACCTCCACCGCGTCTTCAGCGACCGGGCCCCCGGCCCCCGGCATCCGCTGCTGCGCCGGCTCGGCCCGACCGTCCGCCGCTGCGGGCTGACCCCCGAGCCGTTCCTCGCGCTGATCGAGGCCAACCGGCAGGACCAGCGGGTGAGCCGCTACGGCACCTACGACGACCTGGCCGCCTACTGCGAGCTGTCCGCCAATCCCGTCGGCCGGCTCGTCCTGGGCATCACCGGCACCTCGTCCCCCGAGCGGGTCCGCCGGTCGGACGCGGTGTGCACGGCGCTGCAGATCGTCGAGCACATCCAGGACGTGGCCGAGGACCTCGGACGGGACCGCATCTACCTCCCCGCCGAGGACATGAAACGCTTCGGCGTCACCGAAGCCGATCTGGCCGCCCCGAGCGGGGGCGCATCGGTGCGCGCACTGATCGCCTACGAGGCGGAACGCGCCCGTGAGCTGCTGAATGAAGGCACCTCGCTGGTGGGTAGCGTCCACGGCAGACTCAAGCTGCTGCTGGCCGGATTCGTGGCCGGCGGACGCGCTGCACTCCAGGCGGTCGCGGCCGCCGATCACGACGTACTCCCTGGACCGCCCAAGCCGACCAAGCTCAGCCTGCTGCGCGAGGTAGGGGCGACATTGCGAAGAGAGGGGTGAGTCGGACCGTGGAGGCAATCGCACACGCGTCCGCGCCGGTGCTCGCTGCGTACCGCTACTGCGAGGCCGTCACCGGGCAGCAGGCACGCAACTTCGCCTATGGCATCCGGCTGCTGCCGGCCGACAAGCGGCAGGCCATGTCGGCGCTCTACGCCTTCTCCCGCCGGATCGACGACATCGGTGACGGCACCCTGGAGCCCGCCGCCAAGCAGGTGCGCCTGGAGGACACCCGGGCGCTGCTGGCCCGTGTCAAGGACGGCCGGATCGACGAGGACGACACCGACCCGGTCGCCGTCGCACTGTCCGACGCCGCCCGCCGCTTCCCGCTGCCGCTGGACGGTCTCGACGAGCTGATCGACGGCGTGCTGATGGATGTGCGCGGCGCGACCTATGAGACCTGGGACGAGCTGAAGGTCTACTGCCGCTGTGTCGCCGGGGCCATCGGCCGGCTCTCGCTGGGAGTGTTCGGCACGGTGCCCGGCGCACCGGACGCCGAGCGCGCCTCCGAGTACGCCGACACCCTCGGTCTCGCGCTCCAACTGACCAATATCCTCCGGGACGTTCGCGAGGACGCCGGCAACGGGCGCACCTACCTGCCCGCCGAGGACCTCGCCAAGTTCGGCTGCGCGGCCGGCTTCGAGGGTCCCGTACCGCCGCCCGGCTCCGACTTCGCCGGTCTGGTGCACTTCGAGGTGAAGCGGGCCCGTGCGCTGTTCGCCGAGGGCTTCCAGCTGCTGCCGATGCTCGACCGGCGCAGCGGCGCCTGCGTGGCCGCGATGGCCGGCATCTACCACCGTCTGCTGACGCGGATCGCCGCCGACCCCGAGGCCGTGCTGCGCGGCCGGGTCTCCCTGCCCGGCCGGGAGAAGGCCTTCGTCGCGGTGCGCGGGCTCTCCGGGCTCGACGCGCGGGCGATCGGACGCCGGCAGGCCGTCCGGAGGCGCGGATGATGTGCCGGGCGTCGAACGACAGCGGTGATCCCGCGTCAGCACGGCGAGCAACCCTCCCCCGGGTCGCTGCGTCCCTGAGGGAAGTACGGGGGGAGAAGACATGACATCGGGAGCCACGCGGCCCGACCGGCACCGTGACCTGCCGCCAGGCCGTCCCGAAGGGGCGGCTGCGGTGGTCATCGGGGGCGGTCTCGCGGGCACGACCGCGGCGCTCGCGCTGGCCGACGCGGGGCTGCGGGTCACCCTGATCGAGGGCCGCCCCCGCCTCGGCGGCCTGGTCTTCTCGTTCCGCCGCGACTCCACCGCCGGCGAGCTGTCCGTCGACAACGGCCAGCATGTCTACCTGCGTTGCTGCACCGCCTACCACCGACTCCTGGAGCGGATCGGCGCCGACCGTCTGGTGCCCCTCCAGGAGCGGATGGACGTCCCGGTCCTGGACGCCGACCGGATGCGGCTCGGCCGGCTGCGCCGCACCGCGCTGCCCGTCCCGCTGCACCTCGCCCAAAGCCTCGCAGGCTACCCCCATCTGTCCCCCGCCGAGCGGGCCGGCGTCGTACGCGCCACCCTCGCGCTCAAGGGCCTCGACCCGGCCGACCCCGCGCTGGACGGCATGGACTTCGGCAGCTGGCTGCGCCGCCACGGCCAGTCGGCCCGCGCCGTCGAGGCGCTGTGGGACCTGGTCGGCATCGCGACCCTCAACGCCCGTGCCGCGGATGCCTCGATGGGCCTGGCCGCCAAGGTCTTCAAGACCGGGCTGCTGTCCGCCCCCGGCGCCGCCGACATCGGCTGGTCCCGCGTCCCGCTCGGCGACGTCCACGACACCCTCGCCCGTACGGCCCTGGAGAAGGCCGGGGTGCGCATCGCCCTGCGCACCCGCGCCGGGTCGGTCACCCGCCGGGACGGCGGCTGGCGGGTCGCGGTGGAGAACGGCCCGCACGGCACCGAGCAGCTCACCGCCGACACCGTCGTCCTCGCCGTACCGCAGCGCGAGGCGCACGGCCTGCTGCCCGACGGCGCGCTGCCCGGCAAGGACCGGCTGCTGGAGATCGGCACCGCCCCGATCCTCAACCTCCATGTCGTCTACGACCGCAAGGTGCTGCGCCGCCCCTTCTTCGCGGCGGTCGGTTCGCCGGTCCAGTGGGTCTTCGACCGCACCGACGCCTCGGGGCTGACCCGGACCGCCGGCAACGAGCGCTGCCAGTATCTGGCGGTCTCGCAGTCCGCCGCGCAGGAGGAGATCGACGAGCCGGTCGCCAAGCTCCGCGCCCGCTATCTGCCCGAGCTGGAGCGGCTGTTGCCCGCCGCCCGGGGCGCCAGAATCCGCGACTTCTTCGTCACCCGCGAGCGCACCGCGACCTTTGCGCCCGCCCCGGGCGTCGGCAGGCTCCGCCCCGCCGCCCGCACCCAAGCCCCCGGCCTGTATCTGGCCGGTGCGTGGACCGCCACCGGGTGGCCCGCGACCATGGAAAGCGCTGTTCGCAGCGGCACTGCCGCAGCTCGCGAGGCACTCAGAGAACTCGGCTTCCCCCAGGGCCAGTTGCCTCAGGAGGCGGCATGACTACGAGTACGAGCGCTCGCACGAGCACGAGCGTCGGAAACAGAGGAGAAACCGTGAACCCGGCTTCCCCAGCAATCGACACCGAAGGCGTCACCGCGCTGCTGGAGCGCGGGCGGGCACTCGCCACCCCCGTGCTGCGCGCCGCCGTGGACCGGCTCGCTCCTCCCATGGACACCGTCGCCGCTTACCACTTCGGCTGGATCGACGCCGAGGGCCACCCCACCGCGGGTGACAGCGGCAAGGCGGTACGTCCCGCGCTCGCCCTGCTGTCGGCCGAGGTCGCCGGCGCGGCCCCCGAGGTCGGTGTGCCCGGCGCGGTCGCCGTCGAGCTGGTGCACAACTTCTCGCTGCTGCACGACGACCTCATGGACGGCGACGAGCAGCGCCGGCACCGCGACACGGTCTGGAAGGTGCACGGCCCCGCGCAGGCCATCCTCGTCGGCGACGCGTTGTTCGCCCTCGCCAACGAAATACTGCTGGAGCTCGGCACGGTCGACGCCGGCCGCGCCACCCGCCGGCTCACCCTGGCCACCCGCAAGCTGATCGACGGCCAGGCCCAGGACATCTCCTACGAGCACCGCGAGCGGGTCACCGTCGAGGAGTGCCTGGAGATGGAGGGCAACAAGACCGGCGCGCTGCTGGCCTGCGCCGTCTCCATCGGCGCGGTCCTGGGCGGCGCCGACGACCGCACCGCGGACACCCTGGAGAAGTACGGCTACCACCTCGGCCTCGCCTTCCAGGCCGTGGACGACCTGCTCGGCATCTGGGGCGACCCGGACGCCACCGGCAAGAAGCCCTGGAGCGATCTGCGGCAGCGCAAGAAGTCGCTGCCGGTCGTCGCCGCGCTGGCAGCCGGTGGCCCGGCCTCCGAACGTCTCGCCGAGATCCTGGCGGCCGACGCAAAGAAGAGCGAGACCGAGATTGCCGACTTCACCGAGGAAGAGTTCGCCTCCCGCGCGGCCCTCATCGAGGAGGCCGGCGGCCGTGAGTGGACCTCCCAGGAGGCCCGCCGCCAGCACGCCACCGCCATCGCCGCACTCGACGAGATCGACATGCCGCAGCAGGTCCGCGCCCAGCTCGTCGCGCTCGCGGACTTCGTCGTCGTCCGGGAGAGATGAGCAGTATCGACACCGAATAGTTCGCAGTCGCCGGCCGGTGCCAGCCGGGCGCCGGCCGACGGAATCCCTGAGCACGCTTTTCACAGTTCACTGCAGAAGGGGAAGCCATGACAGCGACGACCGACGGAAGCACCGGGGCGCTGCCGCCCCGGGCCCCCTCGGCCAGCGATGCCACCGCTGAGAACACCGCACCACCCGCGCCCGCGGGCACCGCCGTACGGCAGGACACGGCGGACGCCGCCCGGCGCGCGACCGCACGCGCCACCGACTATCTGCTGTCCGTCCAGGACCCGGCCGGCTGGTGGAAGGGCGACCTCGAGACCAACGTCACGATGGACGCCGAAGACCTGCTGCTCCGTCAGTTCCTCGGTATCCAGGACCCCGGCATCACCGAGGCCGCCGCCCGCCACATCCGCGGGGAGCAGGGCCCGGACGGTACCTGGGCCACCTTCTACGGCGGGCCCGGCGAACTCTCCGCCACCATCGAGGCCTATGTCGCCCTGCGGCTCGCGGGTGACGCCCCCGACGCACCGCACATGGCTCAGGCCGCCGCATGGATCCGCGGTCAGGGCGGGATCGCCGCGGCCCGGGTCTTCACCCGTATCTGGCTGGCGCTCTTCGGCTGGTGGAAGTGGGACGATCTTCCCGAACTCCCGCCGGAACTCCTCTACTTGCCCAAGTGGTTCCCGCTCAACATCTATGACTTCGGGTGCTGGGCGCGGCAGACCATCGTGCCGCTGACCATCGTCTCGGCCAAGCGCCCGGTCCGTCCGGCCCCGTTCGCCCTCGACGAGCTGCACACCGATCCGCGCCGCCCCAGCCCGCCGCGGCCGCTCGCCCCCGCCACCAGCTGGGACGGCCTCTTCCAGCGCCTCGACAAGGCGCTGCACGTCTACCACAAGGTCGCCGTGCCCGGTCTGCGCCGTGCCGCGATGCGCTCCGCCGCCCGCTGGATCATCGAACGACAGGAGAACGACGGCTGCTGGGGCGGCATCCAGCCCCCCGCGGTCTACTCGGTCATCGCCCTGCACCTCTGCGGCTACGACCTCGACCACCCCGTGCTGCGCGCCGGTCTGGCCTCCCTCGACCGGTTCGCCGTATGGCGCGAGGACGGCACGCGGATGATCGAGGCCTGCCAGTCCCCGGTCTGGGACACCTGTCTGGCGACCATCGCGCTGGCCGACGCCGGACTGCCCGCCGACCACCCGCAGCTGGTCAAGGCCGCCGAGTGGATGCTCGCCGAGCAGATCGACCGGCCCGGCGACTGGAGCGTCAAGCGGCCCCAACTCCCGTCCGGGGGCTGGGGCTTCGAGTTCGAGAACGACAACTACCCGGACATCGACGACACCGCGGTGGTGGTGCTCGCGCTGCGCCGGGTCAGGCACCCCGATCCGCCGCGGGTCGATTCGGCGGTACGGCGCGCGGTGCGCTGGAACCTCGGTATGCAGTCCAGGAACGGGGCCTGGGGCGCCTTCGACGTCGACAACACCAGCCCGTTCCCCAACCGGCTGCCGTTCTGCGACTTCGGGGAGGTCATCGACCCGCCGTCGGCCGATGTCACCGCGCATGTCGTCGAGATGCTCGCTGACGTCGGCCGCACCCACGACCCGCGCACCCGCCGCGGGATCGCCTGGCTGCTGGCCGAACAGGAACCGGACGGCTCGTGGTTCGGCCGCTGGGGCACCAACTACCTCTACGGCACGGGCTCGGTGCTCCCCGCGCTCGCCGCGGCCGGTATCCCCGGCTCGCACCCCGCGGTCCGCCGGGCCGTGCGCTGGCTGGAGCGGGTGCAGAACGACGACGGCGGATGGGGCGAGGACCAGCGGTCCTACCAGGACAAGCAGCAGTGGGCCGGGCGCGGCGCCTCGACGGCCTCGCAGACCGCCTGGGCGCTGATGGCGCTGCTCGCGGCCGGGGAGCGGGACGGCGAGGCGGTACGGCGCGGGGTGGGCTGGCTGGCCGCCACCCAGCGCGAGGACGGGTCCTGGGACGAGCCGTACTTCACCGGGACCGGCTTCCCCTGGGACTTCTCCATCAACTATCACCTGTACCGCCAGGTCTTCCCGCTGACGGCCCTGGGCCGCTACGTCAACGGGGGACCGGACGGCGCGCCGGTGAGGGCCTGATGACGGGACGGCCCCCGGCGGACGCCGGACCCCCGCTGCTGATCGCCTGTGCGCTCGGCATCGAGCGGTTCGCGCTGCGCGGCGGGGGCCGTGGGGGAGCGGGCGGAGCCGCCCCGCGGGTGGTCACGCTCCGCACCGGCATGGGCCCCCAGGCGGCCGAACGCGCCCTCACCGAAGCGCTGGGTGAGGGCGCGGTCACCGCACGTTCCCCCGTCATCGCCAGCGGCTTCTGCGCCGGCCTCGCCCCCGGGATGCGCCCCGGGGACGTGGTCGTCGCCGAGGCCACCCGCGGTCATGACGCGGCCGCGCCGGAGACGCCCTGCCGGGACAACGGCCCGCTGCTCCGGGCCCTGCGGGAGCGCGGTCTGACCGTGCACAGCGGGCTGCTGTGCGGCTCCGACCACGTCGTACGGGGTGCTGAGCGGGCCGAGCTGCATGCCGCCGGCGCGGTGGCGGTGGACATGGAGTCCGCCGCCACCCTCCGTGCCGCGCGCCGGGCCGGGCCCCGTCCGGTTGCGGCCGTCCGGGTGGTCGTGGACGCTCCAGAACATGAACTCGTACGCATCGGCACCGTGCGCGGTGGAATATCGGCCTTCCGGGTGCTGTGCTCCGTCCTTCCCGTATTCCATGAATGGCACCGTTCTTTGCTGCTCCCCTGGAGGTGAGCCAGATGGCCATGCCGCTCCGTCAGTCCATCCGGGTCGGTACCTATCTCTTTGAACAGAAGGTGATCCGGCGGCGGGAGAAGTTCCCGCTCATTGTCGAGCTGGAACCGCTCTACGCCTGCAATCTGAAATGTGAGGGCTGCGGAAAGATCCAGCATCCGGCGGGTGTGCTCAAGCAGCGCATGCCGGTGGCGCAGGCGGTCGGGGCGGTGCTGGAGTCGGGCGCGCCGATGGTGTCCATCGCCGGTGGCGAGCCCTTGATGCACCCGCAGATCGACGAGATCGTGCGGCAGCTGGTGGCGAAGCGGAAGTATGTCTTTCTGTGCACCAATGCGATGCTGCTGCGCAAGAAGCTGGAGAAATTCACCCCCTCTCCGTATTTCGCGTTCGCGGTGCACATCGACGGCATGCGGGAGCGCCATGACGAATCCGTCGCGAAGGAAGGCGTTTTCGACGAGGCGGTGGCCGCGATCAAGGACGCCAAGCGGCGCGGCTTCCGGGTCACCACCAATTCCACCTTCTTCAACACCGACACCCCGCAGACCATCATCGAGGTCCTCAACTTCCTCAATGACGACCTGCAGGTCGACGAGATGATGCTGTCGCCCGCCTACGCCTACGAGAAGGCCCCCGACCAGGAGCACTTCCTCGGTGTCGAGCAGACCCGGGAGCTGTTCAGGAAGGCCTTCGCGGGCGGCAACCGGCGCCGCTGGCGGCTCAACCACAGTCCGCTCTTCCTGGACTTCCTGGAGGGCAAGGCGGACTTCCCGTGCACGGCCTGGGCGATCCCCAACTACTCGCTGTTCGGCTGGCAGCGCCCCTGCTACCTCATGAGCGACGGCTACGTCCCGACGTACCGGGAGCTCATCGACGAGACCGACTGGGAGAAGTACGGCCGCGGCAAGGATCCGCGCTGCGCCAACTGCATGGCGCACTGCGGCTATGAGCCGACCGCCGTCCTCGCCACCATGGGCTCCCTCAAGGAGTCCCTCCGGGCGGCCCGGGACGCCGTCGCCGGAAACCGCGGTTGACCCGTCGGGCACGGGGAGCCCGTCACCACGGCTCCCCGGCGTACCGGCCCGGTCCGGCTCCTGCGCCGTACGACGCGGGCGCCGGACCGGGCCGGCGCCGTTCCGCCGAACCACGAGAGAGGGACCGCGCGTGACGCTGCTGGAGCGCATCCGCGAGCCACAGGACCTCAAGGCGCTGCCCGAGGCGCGGCTGCCCGAACTCACCGCGGAGATCCGGGACTTCCTCGTGACGGAGGTGCCCCGGACCGGCGGCCATCTGGGGACCGGCCTGGGTGTGGTCGAGCTGACCGTCGCCCTGCACCGGGTCTTCGACCCGCCCGCCGACCGCATCCTGTGGGACACCGGCCGGCAGTCGTACGTGCACAAGCTGCTGACCGGGCGCCAGGACTTCGCCGAGCTGCGGTCCAGAGGCGGGCTGTCCGGCGGTCCGTCGCGCGCCGAGTCCCCGCACGACGTGACCGGGAACAGCCACGCCTCGACGGTGCTGGGCTGGGCCGACGGCCTGGCCAAGGCTCGTGAGCTGCGCGGCGGCGACGGCCATGTGGTGGCCGTCATCGGCGACGGCGCGCTGACCGGCGGGATGGCCTGGGAGGCGCTGAACAACATCGCCGCCGCCAAGGACCGCCCACTGATCATCGTCGTCAACGACAACGGGCGCTCCCACGCCCCCACCCTCGGCGGGCTCGCCGGCCATCTCGCCACCCTGCGCACCACCGACGGCTACGAGAAGTTCCTGGCCTGGGGCAAGGACGTGCTCCAGCGCACCCCGGTCGTCGGACAGCCGCTCTACGAGTCGCTGCACGGCGCGAAGAAGGGCCTCAAGGACGCCGTGGCGCCCCAGGGAATGTTCGAGGACCTGGGACTGAAGTACGTCGGACCGGTCGACGGCCATGACCTCGGGGCCGTCCAGTCCGCGCTGCGCAGTGCGGCGGGCTTCCACGGGCCGGTGCTGGTGCACTGCCACACCGAGAAGGGCCGCGGCCCGCGGTCCGACCTGGGGAGCCAGGTGGTCCACTTCCCGGCCGCCGGGGTGATGGCCCGTCCGTCCGGCGCCCCCTCCTGGGCCTCGGTCTTCGGCGACGAGATGGTCCGCATCGGGGCCGAGCGCGCGGAGGTCGTCGCGGTCGCGGCGGGCAGGCTGCGGCCGGCCGGGCTCGGCGCGTTCGCCGAGGCGTATCCCGACCGGGTGTGGGACGTGGGCGGCGCCGAACAGCATGCGGCCGTGTCGGCGGCCGGCCTGGCCACCGGCGGTCTGCATCCGGTCGTCGCCCTTCCCGCCACCCTCGTCAGCCGGGCCTTCGACCAGGTCCTGATGGATGTCGCGCTGCACCGGTGCGGGGTGACCTTCGTGCTGGACCGGGCCGGCATCACCGGCACCGGCGGTGCCTCGCAGCACGGCATGTGGGACCTGTCGCTGCTCGGCGTCGTACCGGGCCTGCGGATCGCCGCACCGCGCGACGCCGACCGGCTCCGCGCCCAGCTGCGCGAAGCGCTGGAGATCACCGACGCGCCGACCGTCCTCCGCTTCCCGGAGGGGCCGGCGGCCGGCCCGGTGCTCGCCGTGGACCGGATCGGCGGCGTCGATGTGCTCCACCGGTCGCCGCATCCGGACGTGCTGCTGGTCGCCGTCGGTGTGATGGCCCCGGTCTGTCTGCGGGTGGCCGAGCTGCTCGCGGCGCGCGGTGTGGGCGCCACCGTCGTCGACCCGCGGTGGGTCAAGCCGGTGGACGCCGTCCTTCCGCAACTCGCCGAGGAGCACGCCCTGGTGGCCGTCGTCGAGGACAACAGCGTCAACGGGGGCATCGGCTGGGCCGTCGGCCAGGCGCTGCGGGACGCCGGTGTGGAGGTGCCGCTGCGCACCTTCGGCATCCCCGAGCAGTTCCTGGCGCACGGCCGGCGTGGTGAACTGCCGGCTGACGTGGGCCTCACCCCGGCCGGGATCGCCGGCCGGATCAGCGGTGCGCTGACCCGTAAGGAGAAGCAGTCGTGACCGGATTCGACCTGAACGGGCTGCTCGCCGAGCGCGGCGGCGAGCGCTACGCCCTGCACACCCGCCACCTCAACCACCAACTGCCGCGGATGCTGCACACCCTCGGCTTCGACAAGGTCTACGAGCGGGCCGAGGGCGCCTACTTCTGGGACGGCGACGGCCAGGACTACCTGGACATGCTCGCGGGATTCGGGGTGATGGGCCTCGGCCGGCACCACCCCGTCGTCCGGCAGGCGCTGCACGACGTCCTGGACGCCGGACTGGCCGATCTCACCCGCTTCGACTGCCAGCCGCTGCCCGGTCTGCTCGCCGAGAAGCTGCTGACCCACACCCCCCATCTCGACCGGGTCTTCTTCGGCAACAGCGGCACCGAGGCCGTCGAGACCGCCCTGAAGTTCGCCCGCTACGCCACCGGTCGCCCGCGCATCCTCTACTGCACCCATGCCTTCCACGGCCTGACCACCGGCTCGCTCTCCGTCAACGGCGAGGACGGCTTCCGGGACGGCTTCGCCCCGCTGCTGCCGGACACCGCCGTCGAGCTGGGGGATCTGGCCGCGCTGGAACGGGAGTTGCAGCGCGGCGACGTGGCGGCCTTCGTGGTCGAGCCCATCCAGGGCAAGGGCGTGCACCCGGCGCCGCCCGGATTCCTGCGCGCCGCACAGGAGTTGCTGCACCGGCACAAGGCCCTGCTGATCGCCGACGAGGTGCAGACCGGCCTGGGCCGCACCGGAGACTTCTTCGCCTATCAGCACGAGGACGGCGTCGAACCGGATCTGGTGTGTGTCGCCAAGGCGCTGTCCGGCGGCTATGTGCCGGTCGGGGCGACCCTTGGCAAGGACTGGATCTTCAAGAAGGTCTACTCGTCCATGGACCGGGTGCTGGTGCACTCCGCCAGTTTCGGCGCCAACGCCCAGGCGATGGCCGCCGGTCTGGCGGTGCTCTCCGTCATGGAGGACGAGGAGGTCGTCGCGAACGCCCGCCGCACCGGCGATCTGCTGCGTACGAGGCTGGCCGCGCTGGTCGACTCGTACGAGCTGCTGCACGACGTACGGGGCCGCGGCCTGATGATCGGCATCGAGTTCGGCCGTCCCAGGTCGCTCGGTCTGCGGAGCCGCTGGACGATGCTGCAGGCGGCCCGCAAGGGGCTGTTCGCGCAGATGGTCGTGGTGCCGCTGCTGCAGCGGCACCGCATCCTGACCCAGGTCTCCGGCGACCATCTGGAGGTCATTAAGCTGATTCCGCCGCTGATCATCGGCGAGCGGGAAGTGGACCGTTTCGTCGAGGCGTTCACGGCCGTCATGGACGACGCCCACGGGGGCGGCGGCCTGATGTGGGACTTCGGGCGGACGCTGGTCAAGCAGGCGGTCGCCCACCGCTGACGAACATGGGGGGATTGCCGTGGTGGCTGCGACGACGGCACGAGCTGTCAACGACATGACGGCGCGCTGGGCGCGTGAGGCGGTACAGGAAGGCAACACCGTCCTGACAGCGGCCGGCGTCTGGCCGCTGCTGGCCCTGCTCGCCGGGCCGGCCGCCGGCCCCGCCCGCAAGGAGCTGGCCGAAGCGCTCGGCATCGACGCGGAGTACGCGCTCCACGCGGGCGTTGAGCTGCTCGCCGCGCTGGAGGCGGCGGAGGGCATCGATGCCGCGGTGGGGCTGTGGGCCCGGCGCGCCCTCGCCTTGAAGCCGGAGTGGCTGGGCGGCCTGCCGCTCTCCGCGCGCGGCGAGCTCACCGGGGACGCGGCCGTGGACCAGAGGGAGCTGGACGCCTGGGCGTGGCGGCACACCGACGGTCTGATCCAGCGGATGCCGGTACGGCTCCACCCCGGCATCGTGCTCCTCCTCGCCGGTGCGCTGCTGGTGCGCACGACCTGGGAGCAACCGTTCCAGGAGTTTCCCGTCGTGCCGTACGAAGGGCCCTGGGCGGGGCGGGAGCTGGCGGAACTGAGCCGTTCCGGGCCGGATGTGGAGCAGGTACGGGTGCACCGGACCCCGGCCGGTCCGCTGACCGCGGTGCGGGTCGCGGGCGACAACGGGCTCGATGTCCATCTGCTGCTCGGCGGACCGGACGTGCCGGGAAGCGAGGTGCTGCACCACGGCGTCGCGGCGCTGGGTGGTGCCTACCCGACGGTGACCGGCGCGGCGCTGACCGACGGCGCCGGTCCGGGGCTGCGGGTGACGACGGTGCCCAGCGACGACGGCATCCCGCGGTTCGACCTCACGGTCCCACGGTTCACCGTCGACGCCGAGCACGATCTGCTGGAGCGGGCGGCCCTCTTCGGGCTCGGCACCGCGAGTGATGCCTCCCGCGGGCACTTTCCCGGTATGAGCGACACGCCGCTCGCGGTGTCGGCCGCCCGGCAGGCAGCGACCGCGACCTTCGGCGCGCTGGGCTTCCGGGCGGCCGCGGTCACGGCGATTCCGTTCGACGTGGGCTCCATACCCCCGCCCCCGAGGTACCAGGCGCAGCAGCTCTCGGCCCGCTACGACCGGCCCTTCGGCTTCCTCGCGGTGCAGCGGGCGTCGGGCCTGGTGCTGGCCGCGGGGTGGGTGGCCACGCCCTGAGCGGGCGCGGCGGCCGGCAGTTCGTCAGTCCGTCAGCAGCTGGTCCCGCAGCCGCTCACGGACGGCGGGCGTCAGCCGCAGGCCCTCGGTGAGGTACGTCTCCGTCGAGCCCCAGGTCTGGTGGATCGCGTCGTAGGCCGCCGTGAGGTAGTCGGTGTGTGCCCCGAACAGCGGCGCGAGCAGCTCCATGACCTCCTGCGACATCCCGACCGCGGAGTTGTCGGAGCGGCGGATCTTGTAGCGGCGGTGCGGGTCGTTGGACATGAGGTAGTCCGCCTCGATCGCGTCCCGCTCCACCCCGACCGCGAGCAGGGTCACGGCGATGGACAGGCCCGCCCGGTCCTTGCCGGCCGCACAGTGCATCAGCGCCGGGACGCTGTCCTCGGCGAGGGCGTGCAGCACCCTGCTGTGGTCTTCGGTGCGGGTGGTGATGATGTGGCGGTAGGTCTCGGCCATCCGGGCCGCGGCCTTGCCGTCGCCGAGCGCTGCGCGCAACTGCTCCAGCTCACCGTCGCGCACCATCGCCCAGAACTCCGCGCCGTCGGCCGGGTCGGTGAGCGGGATGTTCACATTGCGCACCCCGGGCAGCGCGACATCCGGCCCTTCCAGCTTGATGTCCGAGGCATTGCGGAAGTCGAAGACGGTGTGCAGCCCGAGGCCGGACAGAAAAGCCGCGTCCGTCTCGGTCGCATGGGCGAGGTGGCCGCTGCGGAACAGCCTGCCGTCCCGTACGCGACGCCCGTCCACGGTCGGCAGACCGCCCACATCGCGGAAGTTACGGACCTCCGTGAGCTCGGGCTGGGCCTGTGGGACCTGCGGCGTCTGCTGCGTCACGGGCGCGCTCCTCGGGTTCGGCCGCCGACGCTGCTCGTCGACGACGCGGGGCACCTCCGACGATACGACATGGGTGCAAGGGGCAATCAGGCCGAAACGGCGGCGCCCTGAGGTGCCGCGGAGCGCCCGGAGAGCGAGGAGCGATCGATCATTATTCCAACTTGAGCAGAATTTGACCTGGTGGCATTAATCACCCCTCGTCAACCCCTGGTTACGGTGGCGTAGGTCACTTAAGAAGGTGAAGTATGTCCTGACGTGGCAGACGATTCGAAGTACTTCAGCAACGGCGCCCCTGGCGCCATCGGGTCGTACGCAGCCGTCGGGGACAGCTTTACAGAGGGGGTCGGAGATCCCGGCCCTGACGGGGCGTACATCGGTTGGGCGGACCGGCTCGCGGTCCTCCTCTCGGACCAACAGGCCGAGGGGGATTTCCGCTATGCGAATCTCGCGGTCCGGGGCCGGCTCCTGGACCAGATCGTGGAGGAGCAGGTGCCCCGGGCGAAAGCCCTCGCCCCTGCGCTGGTGACGTTCTGCGCCGGCGGCAATGACATCCTGCGGCCGGGCTCGGACCCGGACGCGGTCGCCGAGCGCTACGAGGCGGCGGTCGCCGAGCTGCGGGAGGAGGTCGGCACGGTCCTGCTCTGCACCGGCTTCGACACCCGCGGCATCCCCGTGCTCAAGCATCTGCGCGGCAAGATCGCGACGTATACGGCGCATGTCCGGGCCATCGCGGACCGGCACGGCTGCCCCGTTCTGGACCTGTGGTCGCTCAAGTCGGTGCAGGACCGGCGGGCGTGGAGCGACGACCGGCTGCATCTGTCCGCCGACGGGCACACCCGGGTGGCGCTGCGCGCGGCGCAGGTGCTCGGCCTGCCGGTGCCGGCCGACCCGGACCAGCCCTGGCCCCCGGAGGCGGAGCGCTCGGCCGCCGACGCCCGGCGGGACAACATCCACTGGGCGCGGGAGCACCTCGTCCCGTGGATCGGACGCCGGCTGCGCGGGGAGTCCTCCGGCGACCATGTCGAGCCCAAGCGGCCCGATCTGCTGCCGCTGTAGGGCGGCCGCGGGCCGGACTGCGCCCATGGCATGACTGAGGCCCCGTTTCCGCCGATGCGGAGCGGGGCCTCAGTGGGCGAGCGAGGAGTACGGCAGGTCGGCCCAGACGACCCGGCCCTGACCGCTGTCGGCGGGCCGCGACCCCCAGCTCTCGGACAGCGCGCCGACGAGGAACAGTCCTCGTCCGCACTCCTGGTCCACGCTGCCGGGCTGGATGTGCGGCGCGGAGTCCGCCGGGCCGCCCTGGTCCGTGATCTCTATGCGTATGTGCGCGCCGAAGAGGGCGAGCTCGCAGCCGACCTTCTCGCTGTCGGTGTGCCGCACCGCATTGGTGAAGAGTTCGGAGACCACCAACTCCACGTCGTCGCGGACTTGTTGATCCGCGCCCCACTCGCACAGCAGCGCACTGACGCGTCTGCGCGCCTCGGGAACGGACGTGCGCAGCGCCGGCAAGTGGAACGCGTCCTGCGGGTACTGGGCGACAAAGCCGCCACAGCGCCCTAACGAAGGAGCGTTGTTGGAGGAAGCCACGCCGCAACTATGTGCGATGTCGGTCACCGATGGCAAGGATCAGTCTGCAATTTGCAGAATCGTAAGTGCAGTCTGTTCGTGTTGCTGACGGCATGACACACTGCTGAGCACTGAAGTCAGTTGGAGGCGATCGGACGTGGCGGACCCACGGTCGGCAGGTGCACCCACCGTCCTGCGGGTGGTGCTCGGCAAGCGACTGCAGGACCTGCGCGAGAAAGCGGGCCTCTCCTTCGAGCAGGCCGCCGCGGCCCTCGATGTGACTCACGCCACCATACGGCGGATGGAAAAGGCCGAGGTCGGCCTCAAGCTCCCCTACGTCGAGAAGCTGCTGGCGACCTACGGCGTCACCGACGAGGAAGAGATCGAGGGCTTCGTCTCGCTCGCCCGTGAGGCCAACAAGCCCGGCTGGTGGCACCGGTTCCGCGATGTGCTGCCCGAGTGGTTCAGCGCCTTCGTCAGCCTGGAGAGCGAAGCCAACCTCATCCGCGCCTACCAACCGCACTACGTCCCCGGGCTGTTGCAGACCGAGGACTACGCCGCCGCCGTCCTGAAGGCCGGGATGCCGCACGCCTCCGCGGCGGACATCGACCGCATCGTCGCGCTGCGCATGGAGCGGCAGTCCCTGCTGACCCGTGACAAGGCACCGATGCTGTGGGTCGTCATGGACGAGACCGTGCTGCGGCGCCCGATCGGCGGGCCGAAGGTGATGCGCGACCAGGTCACCCGGCTGATGGAGGGCACCGCGCTGCCGAACGTCCGGCTGCAGATCATGCCCTTCGCCGCGGGCCCGCACCCCGCCATGTACGGACCGTTTCACCTCTTCCGCTTCCCGATCCCGGAACTCCCGGACATCGCTTACGCGGAAAGCCTCGTCGGAGCCGTGTACTTCGACCAGCGCAACGACGTCTCGCAGTTCCTGGAGGCCCTGGACCGGATGTGCGCACAGGCCGCGCCGGCGCACACCACCGAGGCCATTCTGGGTGGCTTTCGCAAGGAGATCTGAACCATGGATCGCATACGCATCTATAACGGCATGCCCGCCAAAGAGCTGGGCTCTGAGGGCTGGCACAAGCCGTGGAGCGGCGGAAACGGGGGCGAGTGCGTCGAGGCCATGCGGCTGGGGGACGGCCGGATAGCGCTGCGGCAGTCGACCGACCCGGACGGCCCGGCCCTGATCTACACCCACCGCGAAATGGTGAGCTTCATCGAGGGGGCCAAGGCCGGCCACGCCGACTTCCTGCTAACGGCGGCGCCGGGCCGGCGCACCGAGCGGAGGACGGCATGAGCGAGCAGGGCATCTCCCCGGGGGCGCCGGACGACGAGGTCCCGGAGATCGGCCCGTACGTCCAGGGGCCGGAGCACTCGGGCTTCTCGGCCGCGGAGATCGACACCAGCCGGCCACACCCCGCCCGGATGTACGACTACTACCTCGGCGGCTGGGACAACTACGAGGTCGACCGGGTGGCCGCGGAGCGCGTCATCGAGGTCCACCCCCAGGTACGGCTCAGCGCCCGCGCCAACCGCGCCTTCCTGCGGCGGGCGGTGCGCGCCCTGGCCGCCGACGGCATCCACCAGATCATCGACATCGGCACCGGCATCCCCACCTCGCCCAACACCCATGAGGTGGCGCGCGAGGTGGCCCCCGGCACCCGCGTGGTGTACGTCGACAACGACCCGATCGTCGCCACCCACGCCGGGGCCCGGCTCACCAACACCGAGCACACCGGATTCGTGCTCGGCGACGTCCGCGACCCGAAGGCGCTGCTGGACCACCCCACCGTCCGCGAACTGATCGACTTCGACCGGCCGGTGGCGCTGCTGCTGGTGGCCGTACTCCACTTCATCCGGGAGGACGAGGACCCCGCCGGCCTCATCGCCACCCTCGCCGAGGCGCTCCCCGCGGGCAGCCATCTCGTCCTGACGCATGCGACCGGTGAGCCCTACGAGGCCTATGCGGCGGGCCGTACGGACGAGCGGGCGCGCGATGGCGTGGTGAACGTCTACAAGAGCGCCACCGCCAGCCTCAATCTGCGGCCGAAGGCCGGGATCGAGCCGCTCTTCGGCCCGTTCGCCCTGCTGGAGCCGGGCGTGGTGCGGGTGCCGCTGTGGCGGCCGGACGGTCCGGTGCCCGGCGCCGAGGAGCTCAACAACACCATTTTCTACGGCGGAGTGGGCCGCAAGAGCTGACCGGCCGACGGCCGGGGCTTCCGGCTGCCCGGCCGGGCGTCCGACCGGTCCGTCCTCTTCCGGACCACCCGCTCCTACGCCCCCGTACGGGACACCTGAGGGTCCGGTGGGCCGGGGAGCCGGTGGGGGTCACCCGGCGGTGGCGCCGGGACGGTGGCCGTCGTGCCGAGGGCCGCGCCCAACGCCTCCGCGCCGATGAGGTCGGTATGGGTGCCGCGCGAAGTACAGGCGTGTGCCCCCGCGATGGCGCCCATCCGCGCGCACTCCTCCAGATCCCGGCCGGCCAGCCTGCCGTAGAGGAATCCGCTGGTGAAGGCGTCGCCCGCGCCGTTGCTGTCCACGACGGGGCCGGGCGGCACCACGGCCGGCACCAGGCGTGGGGTGCGGTCGTCGGCGCTGAGGAGATAGGCGCCGCCCGCCCCGGCGGTGGCGATCACCGCCTGGGCGCGCCCCTCGTGCAGGATCTCCCGCATCACGGACGCGATCCGTTCCCCCGCCCCGGCCGTACTGAGGAAGACCAGATCGGAGCGGAGCGCGAACTCCCGGTGATGGTCCGTCAGTCCGTCCCAGTCGTGCAGATCCGTGGAGACCGGGATGCCCAGCGCCTCGATGTCGTCGTACAGGAAGCGGGCGAAGTGCATGACCGACAGATGGACATGGCGGGCGCGGCGCAGCGGGGGCAGATAGTGCTCGGGCGGCATCCGCAGATCGGCCGGGTCACGGGCGTCGTAGAACGACATCCGGCGGCCGTCGGGGGCGACGAGGTTGACCGCACGCCGGGTGCCGTGCGGGGAGATCAGTGGCCGGAAGTCGACGCCGGTACCGGCCAGCCGCTCGCGGACCAGCGTGCCCGGGTGGTCGTCGCCGATGAAGTCCACGAATCCGGTGGTGAGCCCGAGCGCGGCGCAGCCGAGTGCGACACCGGTGCCGGTGTGCCCCGCCCCTTCGTGCAGGGGTGGGACCGGATAGGAGTCGGCGAGCGGTACGGGCAGCGCGCCGACCGACACGACGGTGTCCACGCCCGACCCGCCGACGACGAGGACGTCATAGGCGTCATACGGCTCAGAAACCTGCTGGAATGTCACAAGCGTCCCTGAATCCCTTGCTGGTGAGACGAATCCCTTGCTGGTGAGACCGTTTGCGGACGAGGTGCATCCGCTCCGGGGGAGTCTAGACGCAGGCTCGTCCCATGACGGGATGTCAGCGGTTCCGGTGACACGAGGGAGGGAACGGCGCGCAGGCGCCGGACGGTGGCCCCGTGGCAGAGGGGCAACGCGTGCGGGGGAGGGCGCGGCGTACGGCTGAGACGTCGCGGATCCGGTGGCGGAAAAGGGCCGTTGACACGCTCAGCAGGTGCGCTGAAGCCTGTGGCCGACGATGATCGGTTTGCGTGGACGCCGCTCGGACACCGGTCCGGGCGGGCCGTCCGCGGAACGGAAACGAGCGGGCCGTCGGCGGCCGGACCACGCCGTCGGGGGAGCGAGGCGAGGGTGGCAGAGCACTCCAATGGCGGGCGCACCGCGATCGTGATCGGTGGCGGGCTCGCCGGGATGCTGGCCGTCAGCGCGCTGACGGGGCAGGTCGAGACGGTCACCGTCGTCGAACGCGACCGCTATCCGGAGGGGCACGCCTTCCGCAAGGGCGTCCCGCAGGCCCGCCATCTGCACATTCTCCTCAGCGGCGGCGGACGCGCCCTGGAGGAGCTGCTGCCCGGTACGGTCGCCGCGCTCGGCGAGGCGGGTGCCCGCGGCCTGTATTTGTCACGGGATCTGCTCACCCGTACCGCCACCGGCTGGCAGCGCCGCTTCGACGAGCGCCGGCACCGCATCCTGAGCGTCTCCCGCCCGGTGCTGGACTCGGTCGTACGGGAGCGGGTGCTGCGGGCCGCGGCCGGCTCGGCCACCCGGGTCGAGGTCCTGGAGGCGACCGAGGCCACCGGGCTGACCGGGGACGCCCGCCGGGTGACCGGGGTCCGGGTGCGGTCACGGGACGGTGCGCCGGGCGGGGCCGAGCGGGAGCTGCCCGCCGTGCTCGTCGTGGACGCCTCGGGCCGGGGGTCCCGTACCCCGCAGTGGTTCGCGGAGCTGGGCCGGGCCGCGCCGCACGAGGAGACCGTGGACGCCGGGCTCGCCTACGCCACCCGGATGTACCGCCCCAAGGACCCGGCCACGGCGCCGGACACGGGCTTCAACGTCCCGGGCTGGCCCGAGTGCCCGCGCGGTGCGGCGTACGTCCCCGTCGAGGACGGCAAATGGCTGCTGACGCTGTCCGGTGTGCGCGGGCACCACCCGCCCACGGACGCCGCGGAGTTCACCGCCTTCAGCGCCACCATCGGCGACCCGTACATCCATGAACTGCTCGCCCAGGCCGAGCCGCTGTCGCCGGTGCACGGCTTCCGCGACACCCGCAACCGCCGCCGGCACTTCGAGCGGCCCGGTGCCCTCCCCGAGGGATTCCTCGCCCTAGGGGACGCCGCGTGCACCTTCAACCCCGTGTACGGGCAGGGAATGTCGGTCGCCGCCCTCGGTGCGCTGGCCGTGCGCAGGACCCTTGCGGACGGCGGTGGTCTGCGCCCCGGGAGCACCGCCGCGGCGCAGCGGGCGGTGGCCCGTGCCGTGGACCCCGCCTGGCTCGCGGCGGTCGGCGCGGACCGCCCGTACGCGAGCCCCGGCGACGCCAAGGCGGGCCTCGGGGAGCGGCTCGCCACCTGGTACACCGACCGGCTGTTCGCCCGTGTCGCCATCGATCCGGTGGTCGGGGCGGCCTTCCGGGACGTCTTCTCCCTGACCGCGCCGCCCACCCGTCTCGTCGCCCCGAGGATCTTCCTGCGCACCGTCTTCCTGCCCCGCCGCCCCGGTCTGCCCCGGCCGCCCGCGGTCATCGAGGCGGACTGACGCCCTCTCAGCGGGCGCTGCCGATACCGCGGTCGCTGTCGGAGCCGTGCAGCATCAGCGTGGTCTCCTCGATGCGGCTGAAGCGGCCGTCGGGGGCGAGGTCGGCGAAGACATAGACCTCCATGCGGACGGCCGAGCCGTCCTTCTTGGTGATGTGAGCGGTGTGCCGGTCGGCGTACCTGCTGCCGTCGTGGAGCTCCTCGTGCACCTCGACACGGCCGTCGGCCACGACGGTGCGCAGGTGGCCGATGTGCTCAAGGAATTCGCTGCGGTCGGCCCACTCGCCGTCCGTGCGCTGGCGGTACTCCGGGGTGAAGTGGCGGTCGGCGGCCTCCTGCACGGTGAGGTCGCGGCTGAAGAGCAGGTCGTTGAGGGCGGCCTCGATACCGGTGCGGGTCATGGGGGTGTCCTTCCAGGGAACGAAGTGCGTGCGCTGCGCACGCATCTCCTTCACTGTAGCAGGGGAAGCGTGCGCAGCGCACGCTATTCTTGTGGGGTGAAGGACGACGTAGGACACGAGATCGCCGACGCGCTGGGCATCCTGCTCCGGCGCACCACCCGCACCCAGCTGCACCAGCGGCTCACCGAAGGCATGGGGGAGGGGGTGGACGAACTGACCTATCCGGTGCTCAGCGCGCTGGCCCGGACCGGCCCCAGGAGCGCGGCCGACCTGGCGCCCGACGTCGGAGTCGACCGCTCCGGTGTCACCCGGCGCGCCTCCCGGCTGGAGGCCGCCGGCCTCGTCCGGCGTGCGGCGGACCCCGCCGACCGGCGGGCGCATCTGCTCGTCCTCACCACGCAGGGCGAGTCCGCGGTGGCCGAGCTGCGGACGCGGCTGGCCGCCCACATCATGGCGAGCCTGTCGTCATGGCCACCGGGTGAGGCCGAGGCGTTCGCCCGCCAACTCCGCCGCTTCACCGTCGAGGGCCCGTTCGGCTGAGGGCTGTCCCCTGAAGGGGGCGGGTGGGCCCGCCGGTGTACGGGTCCGCCCTCCCGCCGTCGGCCTCCGTCACCGCAATGGGCGCGTCCCGGTGGCCGGGCCCGGAGGCACCTCCGGCGGGCCGGGAGAGGTCACACCGCGCACCAGGAATGCCACGGGCGGTCGCGCGGTTTGCCTCTGCGGGTGATGGTGTTGAGTCCGGGTGTCGTGGTGCGGAAACCGTACGGCGGCGCCGAGTGGCGCGGTGTGCCGGAACCCACCGCTCATGCGGCCCGTTCACTTCGCGACTGCCCTGACCATGGAGGTGCCGTGACCGGTTCCCGAACCCGCCGCACTCGACTCTCCGCGCTGCGGCCCGCGAGCTTCGGTATCGAGCCCACCGGGGAGCGGCTGGCGAGGATACGCAGGTCGCCGCAGTTCGTGGACGGCCAGTTCCGCAACCCCGTACCGACCAGGCAGCTGCTCCACGGCTCCGCGCTGCCCATGGCGCGCACCCAGCTGAGCCGGGAGGGACGGCTGCGCCGGGCCCCGGTCGGCCGGATCCCGGTGTACCGGCCCACCGCCGCGGACTGGGGCCGGCCGCCCGCTTCCGGGCTGCGGCTCACCTGGATGGGGCATTCGAGCGTGCTGGCCGAGATCGACGGGCAGCGGGTGCTGTTCGACCCGGTCTGGGGCGAGCGCTGTTCGCCGTTCAGCTGGGCCGGCCCCCGGCGGATGCACCCGGTGCCGCTCGACCTGGACGAACTGGACCCGGTCGACGCCGTGGTGATCTCGCACGACCACTACGACCACCTCGACATGTCCACGGTCCAGGGCCTGGCCGGAACCGCCGCGGTCTTCGTCGTACCGCTCGGCATCGGCGCCGACCTGGAGTTCTGGGGAGTGCCCCCGGAGCGGATCACCGAGCTCGACTGGCACGAGTCCACCCGCGTCGGCGCGCTGACGCTCACGGCCACCCCCGCACAGCACTTCTGCGGCCGCGGTCTGCGCGGCCCGCAGCACACCCTGTGGGCCTCCTGGGTGGTCGCGGGTCCGGAGCACCGGATCTTCCACAGCGGCGACACCGGCTACTTTTCCGGCTTCGCCGACATCGGCGCGGCCCACGGCCCGTTCGACGCGACGATGATCCAGATCGGCGCCTACAGTGACTTCTGGCCGGACATTCATATGGCCCCGGAGGAAGGCGTCCGTTCCCACCTCGACCTCCAGGGCGGACAGCCGCGCGGCGTCCTGCTGCCCATCCACTGGGGCACCTTCAACCTCGCGCCCCACCCTTGGGCCGAGCCCGCCGAGCGGACACTGGCCGCCGGCCGGAATGCCGGGCTCGCCACGGCCCACCCCCGACCGGGCGAGCCCTTCGAGCCCGCCGAGCCCGCGGCCGTCTATCCGTGGTGGCGGGCGATCGCGGTGCCCCCTGTCCATGGCTGGCCGGCCTGGCCGCCCGCGGTGTCCCCGACCGACGTGGACCTGGCGGCGGACCGCTGACCGGCAGCGGCCCGGCCCGCCCCTGGTCCGGGCCGCTCGGCCGGTCCGGAGGGAAAGCGCGGGGCCGGTTCCGACGCGGACGCCGGCTGGGACGCCATCGCGCCCTTCTTCTACGGCCGTTGGGACGCGTCCGCTCAGGCGCACTCCGCGGCGGAGGTCGCGCAGACCCACGACGCGGCCGCGGAGATCTATGCCCGCGGACCTACCGGCGCACCTTCCGCTGAGCGTGCCGCGGTGGACGGCCGACGGGTGCCCGTGGCGTCGTGGAGTCCCGGCGTCCCGGCACCGTGGCGTACCCGCGCCCGGACCGCTGCTCCCCGGTGTTCTCCGGCGCGCGGCGGGCCCGCGACGCCGTTCGCAAGCCATCGGAAGGGCCACTGTCGGATGGCTCAACTCTCCCTGCAGGAATGGGAGTTCGGATCATGTCGCACTGATGTGCGCGCGGCGTCCACTCAGGGAGGTGGCGTGGGGTAGCGAAACCCCGAAGTGGCTCCGGACCCCACCCCGGCAACAACTAGCGTGCGTGCTCCGCGAACTGCCACGGCCGATCCGGAGGGCGCCGATGCCTACCGCATTCCCCCAGGGGACTCAGAGGTCCCAGGAGGCTCAGAGATCCCCAGGGTCCCAGGGTTCCCCGGGGGCCGCTCCCATCCCTGCCGCCTCCCGGCGGCGGGAGCGTGAGGGCGGACGGCACGGCCGGGCCGCGTTCCCCGAGTCGGCCGCCGACTCGGCGATGCGGTCCCGCCTGGTCAGGCTCGCTGCCGTCCCCTGCCTCCTCGTCGCCGTTCTCTGCACGGCCGTCGCCGCCTTCGTCGTCCAGGCCGGCGGCGCCCGGATCACCGGCCGTGAGTGGGTGGTGCTGTGCGGCGGGCTCGCCCTGGTCTGCGTCATCGTGCTCACCGCGGGCGCCGCCGCCAACTCCGAGGCCCGCGCCACCGTCGCCCGCTACGCCCGGCTCCGCCAGGTCTGCGCCCGTAGTCAGTCCGACCTGTACGACCTCCTGGACCGCGTACGGCAGGGCGAATGGCTCCAGCGCCGCGAGCCCGAGCCGGGACCGGCGCCCACCGGCGACACCCTCGATCTGCTCGCCCATGAGGTGTCCGCCGCCGGCCGGGCCGCCGAGTCCGCCGTCATCGACGCGGTCGCCATCGCCCGCAGCAACGCCAGCGGCAGCGAGCAGAAGGTCGAGGTCTTCGTGAACCTCGCCCGTCGGCTGCAGTCACTCGTGCACCGCGAGATCGAGCTGCTGGACGAGCTGGAGAACCAGGTCGAGGACCCGGACCTGCTCAAGGGCCTGTTCCACGTCGACCACCTGGCCACCCGCATCCGGCGGCACGCCGAGAACCTCGCCGTCCTCGGCGGCGCCATCTCGCGCCGCCAGTGGAGCCGCCCGGTGTCCCTGACCGAGGTGCTGCGTTCGTCGATCGCCGAGGTCGAGCAGTACCCGAGGATCAAGCTGGTGCCGCCGATCGAGGGCACCCTGCGTGGACATGCCGTCGCCGACGTCATCCACCTGCTCGCCGAACTCGTCGAGAACGCCACGATCTACTCCGCCCCGCAGACCCCGGTCCTGCTGCGCGCCCAGCTCGTCACCGCCGGCCTCGCGGTCGAGGTCGAGGACCGCGGACTGGGCATGTCCGCCGACGAGCAGTCGCGGATGAACGGGCTGCTGGCCGACCCCGAACACATCGATGTCGCCGAGCTGTTGAGCGACGGCCGGATCGGGCTGTTCGTGGTCTCCTCGCTCGCCCGGCGGCACGGCATCGTGGTCCGGCTGCAGAGCAATATCTACGGCGGTGTGCAGGCCGTGCTGATCGTGCCCCAGGCGCTGCTCGGCGCGGAGTCGGTCAAGGGGGACGCGAACGGGGAAGCGAACGGGGACGCGAACGGGGACGCGAACGGCGCGGATGCGCCGCACGCCGGACCGGCGGACTCCGGATCGGCGGACACGGGCCCGTTGCGCGAGCACCACGAGGCCGGCGACGGGGCGTACGCGGTCGGATACCCGGTCGGGCACGGCGCCGGTCCGGAGCGTCACGACCGCCATGAGCCCGGCCCCGCGGCACCCAGGACGCTCGCCATCCCGGCCCCCGGCCGCGCCCCCGACGACGCGCTCGGCAACGCCTTCGACAACGCGCTCGACACCGTGCGCGGCAGGACATCGGACGGCTACGGCGGCCACCCGGAGCCGGCCCCGACCACCGGCCCGGCCCACGCCCCCGCTTCCGCGGCCCCCGAGCCCGCCGTAGGTGCGACCCGCCGCCGGCTGGTCCGTGCGTCCGGTGCCCACACCCCGGAAGTCCATTTGCCCGAAGCGCACCCTCACGAGACCCCCGCGCACGGCACCGCGTCCGCCGGCCTCCCCGCCGACCCCGGCCCGGTCGTGCTGCCGCCCGCACCGCCCGCCGTGGACAACGGTGCCCGGCCGCGGCTGCCCCGGCGGCGCAAGCAGACCCATCTCGTTCCCGAGCTGCGCGGCGACCCGATCCTGCCGTCCACGACACCCCGTCAGGGCCCGGAACCCGAGCACGACCCCGGCCTGATGGCCGCCTTCCGGCGCGGCTTCAGCCTCGCCGACGAGACGTACGCGACCGAGACGTACGCGACCGAGGCGTGCGCGAATGAGACGTACGCAAACGAGACCTACGCCGACGTGAGCTACGCGGAGGACCCCGCCCGCGGCAGCGGCACCACCCCGGCCCAGGGCGGCGGCGACCCCAGCAGCCCGGCCGGCAACGACCGTGACCACGACGCCCCGATGGCCCGCCCCCGAGGAGACGACCGCAACCATGGTGAGTGATGTGCGTACGCAGGCGCATGCGCAGCCGCAAGGAGGACAGCACACCGACCTGTCCTGGCTGCTGACCGGGCTCGTGCAGCGGGTGCCGCACGCCCGGAGCGCGCTGCTGCTGTCCTCGGACGGCCTGGTCAAGGCCGCGCACGGATTCGACCCGGACAGCGCCGACCACATGGCCGCGCTGTCCTCCGGCCTCTACTCCCTCGCCCGCAGCGCCGGTGCGCGCTTCGGGGAGGGCGATGACGTCCTCCAGGTCGTCGTCGAGCTGGAGTCCACCTTCCTGTTCGTCTCCACCGCCGGTTCGGGCGCCTGTCTGGCCGTGCTGGCCGGCCGTGAGGCCGATGTGGCGGTGCTGGGTTACGAGATGTCGATGCTGGTGAAGAGCGTCCGGCCGTATCTGTCCACCCCCGCACGCCGGCAGGCGCCCGCGGGTGGTCGATGACCATGGCCGTGCGTCGCCGACGGCGGAAGGGCGGGGAGCCGTGGTACGACGACGCGGCCGGCCGGCTGGTCCGTCCGTACACCATCAGCAACGGCCGGACCCGCCCCACGGCGCACCTCGACCTGCTGACCATGGTGATGGCCACCGGCCGGCGGCCCGTCGCCTGCCAGGGCCCCGAGCACGTCCAGGTGCTCGGGCTCTGCGGCGGGCCGGTCTCGGTCGCCGAGATCGCCGCCCACATACGGCTGCCCGCCGTGGTCACCAAAGTGCTCCTCGCCGACCTCGTCGACTGCGGGGCGATCACCGCGCGGGCTCCCGCAGCCGTTTCGGCAGGGCCCGCGTCCCGTACCGACCGTGCCCTGCTGGAGGCGGTGCTCAATGGACTTCGCAAGCGACTGTGACCCCCGCGGCCAGGAGGACCCCGGGGCCGACCCGTTCCCCACCGCGCTCAAGATCCTGGTCGCGGGCGGCTTCGGGGTCGGCAAGACGACCTTCGTCGGCGCGGTGAGCGAGATCGAGCCGCTCAGCACCGAGGAGTTGCTCACCCAGATCAGCGTCGGTACGGACGATCTGGCCGGTGTCGAGGAGAAGGACACCACCACCGTCGCCATGGACTTCGGCCGGATCACGCTCGGCCCCGAGCACATCCTCTACCTCTTCGGGACGCCGGGGCAGCAGCGCTTCTGGTTCATGTGGGACGAGCTGTCCAACGGCGCGCTGGGCGCGGTGATCCTCGCCGACACCCGGCGCCTGGACCAGTGTTTCGCCGCCGTCGACTTCTTCGAGCGGCGCGGTATCCAGTTCATCGTCGCCGTCAACGAGTTCGAGGGCTCCTACCGCTATGACCCGGACGAGGTCCGCAGTGCGATAGATGTCGCCCCGGAGATTCCCGTCGTGCTCTGCGACGCCCGCCGGGGCGGCTCGGCCACCGAAGTCCTGGTCTCGCTCGTCCAGCATCTGCTCACCCCCGCCCTCGCCGCGACCCCGGAGCTGTCATGAACCACCCCGCCTCCCGCGTCCCGTACCTCTCCTACGACCCGACGCCCCACCTTCTGCTCACCCCGCAGGACGACGAGGCCCCGGCGCGCGTCGCCCGGCTGCGCGCCCTGGGGATCGGTGACTCCCCGCTGCCCGCGTTCGACGAGTTCGCGCGCAAGCTCGCCCGGACCACCCGGGCGCCCTATTCGATGGTCAACTTCATCGACGAGCGGCGGCAGTACTTCGCCGGTCTCTACACGCCCTCCCAGGACCAGGCCGTCGAACTGGGCCCGGCGCCCGCCAGTGCCCAGCCGGGCCGGGTGATGGACCGTGACCACGGCTACTGCCCGCATGTCATCGTCCGCCGTAAGGCCCTGGTGCTGGAGGACGTCTGCGACTATCCGCGGTTCGCCGGCAACCCCGTGGTGGACGAGATCGGCATCCGCTCCTACCTCGGCGCGCCGCTGATCGACCGTACGGGGACGGCGCTGGGCACCGTATGTGTCGTGGACCTCGAACCGCGGCCCTGGGGGCGGGAGGGGCTGGAGACCATCAAGGCGATGGCCGCCGAACTCGTCGAGCAGATCCACCAGATGGAGAAGCAGCAGAGCGACGCGCCCTGACGGAGACCACCGCCCGACTCCCACCGCGGCCCCGGTGCCCGGCGGACGGCCTGTGTGCCGGACGGCCGGCCCGGGGCCGCGGTGTCGCCCTCGCCCCGGGACAGTGCGGCCCGGGGCGGGGCCGGCCGCTCAGCGTGGCCGGGCGAACCAGATGTGCCGCCGGCCCGGTCCGGTGCGCTGGCCCGGCACCGTGGGCGCGGCGTCCTCCGGCCGCACCGTGACGGTCGGGCCCGCGGGGGCCTCGTACGGGGCCCTGCCCTCTCGGGGCTCCTCGCACTCCTCGGGCCACTCCGAGGGCTCCAGCCGCAGCAGGTCCGCGAGCCGGCTGGACCAGTCGCTCTGCGCACGGCCCAGGGCGAGTTCGC
Source organism: Streptomyces sp. NPDC058773 (assembly GCF_042746015.1). Taxonomy (NCBI): domain Bacteria; kingdom Bacillati; phylum Actinomycetota; class Actinomycetes; order Kitasatosporales; family Streptomycetaceae; genus Streptomyces; species Streptomyces sp. NPDC058773. Next base: position 59,961 of record NZ_JBHYPE010000033.1, on the reverse strand, counting down.
CCAGGCGCAGCAGCTGGATGTCGGAGGTGCCGGCCGGCGCGAAGATGTGGTGGGCATCGCGCAGGAAACGTTCCACCGGGCGGTCGGTGAACAGTCCGCACGCGGCGTGGATGTCCATCGCGTCACGCGCCGACTCCAGCGCGGATTCCACGTTGACCAGCTTGGCGTTCATCAGCTCCGCGTCGCAGGCCAGCCCCTGGTCCAGCAGATGCACCGCGTGGTACGCGGACAGCCGGGCCAGCAGCAGCCGCGACTGGATGCGCCCGAGCTTCAGTTTGATGTTGCCCAGCTCGGCCAGCGGTTTGCCGTAGCGCTGCCGCTCCGTGCAGAACCGTGTCGTCTCGTCCAGCACCGCCTGATGGATGCCCAGCGACACGGCGGTCAGATTCGGCCGGCCGTACAGCACGCTGGAGGAGTAGGCGACCGACAGCCCGTCGCCCTCCCGGCCCAGCAGATGCGCCGCCGGGACGCGGCAGTTGTCGAAGAACAGCTCGCCGAAGCTGAAGCCGTGCAGGCCCATCGCGGGCTGCTGCGGACCGACCCGGAAGCCGGGGGTGCCGGACTCCACGAGGAACGCCGAGAGGCCCTTGGAGCCCTCGCCGGTGCGGACCACGACGCCGTGCAGATCGCCGACGTGGCTGTTGCCGACGTAGATCTTCCGGCCGTTGAGGACGTAGTCGTCGCCGTCGCGGACCGCGGTGGACGACATGCCCAGCACATGGCCGCCGGACTGCGGTTCGGTCACGGCGATGGTCGGCAGGCAGTCCCCGGAGGCTATGGCCGGCAGCCAGGTCTTCTTCTGCTCCTCGCTGCCGAAGTGGACGATCTTCGCGACGCCCAGCTGGGACGCCTGCACCATGGCGCCCATCGCGGCACTCACCCGCGACAGCTCCTCGATGATGAGGGTCTTGGCGACATGCCCGGCGCCCATCCCGCCGTAGGCGCGGTGCACGGTCGCGCCTATCCATCCCTGCCGCGCGATGAGCCGCGACAGGTCGTGGCATACGGACCGGTTCGCCTCCATCTCGGCGATCCGCGGGCGGACCTCGCGCTCGGCGAAGTCCCGCACCCGGTGCCGGAGTGCCTCATGTCTCTGGTCCGTGAAATACCGATGCAAGACGAGCTCCTCCTTCGCGATCTTTCCCGCGCTGGTCGCACCCCGCCTTGGGACGGCACCCGCCGTGCCGTCTGCAGCGAACGTTCCGGAAAGTGATCTGTCGCTTACCCCGTGCAATACCCGTTGGCATACCTACTGCGGGGCGCATGAAACATCAACTGGGCGTACGCGAGCGCGGAGTTGAAGTGCGCAGCGGACTCGCACCACCCCCGGTGCCACAACGCCGTGCGAAGGCCCTGGAAGAAGGGAACCGCGCCACCCCGCGCCTCCCCCGGGGCTGGGATTGGGGGGTGTTTGCCCCGGTGTGAGTCGCCTGCGTCGGTGCGCGTCGCCCTGGTATGTGTCGCCCCGGTGGCGCCGATGTGCCACCGCCCGCTTGTGCCGCGCCGCGCGTACCGCGACCACCTCCGTCACGCGCGCCCCATGGCGCACCGCCGTCCGGCGCGGAAGAGTGGGGACGACGACTCGTCAGCCACCGCCCCGGCAGTCAGGAGACGACGCCATGCAGGCCATGCAGCAGGACTTCCACCAGGCTCCGGACGGCGCCCGGATCGCCACCTACACCTGGCTCCCGCAGTCCGGCCACCCGCGTGCCCTCGTCCAGATCGCCCACGGCGCCGCGGAGCACGCCCGGCGCTACGACCGCTTCGCGCGCTTCCTCGCCGGCCACAACTACGCCGTCCTCGCCTCCGATCACCGCGGCCACGGCGCCACCGCCGCCTCCACCGGTGGCCGCGGGGTGGTCGGCGAGGATGCCTGGCGGGCGATCGTCACCGACCTCAAGGGCATCGGCGACCACGCGGCCGCCGCCCACCCCGGCCTCCCGCTCGTGCTGCTCGGCCACAGCATGGGGGCGATGCTCGCCCGCGACTACGCCCAGGAGTATGGCGCGGACCTCGCCGGGCTGATCCTCACCGGCGCCTTCCGCACGCTGCCCGGCCTGGACATCGACGGTGCCGTCGAGGGACTGGAGGAGGAGATCGCCGAGCACGGCCGCGGCGCGCTGTCCGCGTTCATCCCGCGCACCTTCAGCTCCTTCAACGACGCCTTCACCCACCGCACCGGCTACGAATGGCTCTCCCGCGACGCCGCCGAGGTGGACACCTATGCAGCCGACGAGGACTGCGGCTTCCCCTTCTGCGCCGGCCTCGCCGCCGACTGGGTACGCGCCATCCGCAAGGTCAACGACCCGGAGAACCTCGCCCGCATGCCGCGCGGACTGCCCGTCCACATCGCCGTCGGCGACCAGGACCCCTGCCACCAGCGGATGACCCTGGTCCATGAACTCCTGGAGGACTTCCGCTATGTGGGCACCCGCGACCTGACGTGGAAGGCCTATCCGGATGCCCGCCACGAGATCCTCAACGAGACCAACCGCGACGAGGTCCAGGACGACCTGCTGGCCTGGCTCGGCAAACACATCTGAACCGCCGGGCCCATCTGAACCGCCGGGCCCATCTGAACCGCCAGGCGGGTCTGAACTGCCCGTACCCGGCCGCCGCCCCCGGTGCGGCTCCCGGTCGGGTCAGGCGGTCGGGTCAGGGCCGTGCCGACACGAATCCCTCGATCCGCTCGCGCAGACCGCGCGGATCGAGACCGTGCGCCGCCAGGTGCTCGTCGAGCTGTCCGTAACGCCGCAGCTCCTGACGGCCGACGCCGAGTCCCAGCAGCCGGTGCGGCCGGTCCTCCAGCGCCTGGGCGGCCGGCCGGGTCGAGGTCCCCGCGAGATACGGCTCCACGATCACCACATCCGAGGCGCCGGCAGCGGTGGCCGCGGCGCGCAGCGCGGCGCCGTCGAAGGGCCGCACCGTCGTCGCGTAGAGCACGGTCACCCCCAGCCCCTCGGTCGCGGCGAGCACGTTGTCCAGCATCGGCCCGACGGCGATCACCACCCCGTTGCGCCCCTCCCGCACGGTCCGGAAGCCGGCCCCGTCCACCGCCCGGGGCGCGGCGTTGGCCTGCAGGGACAGCCGGACGTACACCTTGTCGTCACCGGCCGCCGCGGCGTGCCGCAGCAGGGTCTCGGCCTCGTCCGGGTGCCCGGGGACGTGCACGGTCCAGCCGTCGAGTGTGTCCAGCAGCGCGACATCGCCGGGTGCCATATGGGTGAAGCCGCCGCTCGGCCAGTCGTAGGAGGCCCCGGCGCTCACCAGCACCCCGCCCACGCCCTGGTGGCCGAGGTCCAGCTTCACCTGCTCGAAGGGGCGCTCCACCAGGAAGCCGGCGAAGGTGTGCATGATCGGGCGGAGCCCGGTGAGCGCCAGCCCGCCGCCCACACCGATCAGCAACTGCTCCCGGATACCGACGTTCACCACCCGGTCCGGATGCTGTTCCGCCGCTTCGGCGAAGCCGGCCGCCCCGATGTCGGCCAGTACCAGCGCCAGCCGCGGGTCCTCCGCCAGCAGCCGCGAGGTGACCGAGGCAAAGCGCTCACGCATGGTGTCCATCAGGGATTCCTCTCGAAGTCAGGGTCGTCATACACGGGACGGGGGAGACGCTGAGGCGGGCCGCTCAGGTCTCCTTTCAGGTGTCCTTGGGCTCGACGCGGGCGATCACCGCGTGTGGGCGGCCCGGGTGCGGTGTGCTGAAGGCCGTGTACAGCGCCTCGTGGTCGCGGCCGTCCACGGTGACCGCGGACCATCCCGCGGCCGTGAAACGGGAGGCGATCCCGCCGGACCACCCATGAGTGGCGGAGGCGTTGTCGATGACCACGGTGTGCAGCCGGTCCAGGCCCGCGGCGGCCGCGTAGGCCAGGGCCTCGTGATTGCTGCCCTCGTCCAGTTCCGCGTCGCCGATCAGCACCCATACGGCCGGTCCCGGCCGGCCCTGCGCCCGCAGACCGAGCGCGGTGCCGACGGCCAGCGGCAGCCCGTGCCCCAGCGACCCGCTGCCGATCTCGGCGCCGGGCACCAGCATCCGGTCGGGGTGGTGGCCGAGCGGGGAGTCGTACGAGCCGAAGTCCGGCAGCCAGGCGGTGGGGAAGAAGCCCTTGGCGGCCAGCACCGCGTAGTAGGCCATCGGGCCGTGCCCCTTGGAGAGCAGAAAGCGGTCCCGGTCCGGGTCGGTGGCGGTGCCGGGGGAGACCCGCAGCACCCGGTCGTAGAGGACCCAGAGGGCGTCGAGCGTGGAGGTGGCCGCCGGGCCGTGCTTCTCATCGCCCGTCATCAGGCCCATCAGCACCGGCAGTTCGGCGAATCCGACCGGGTCGCCGTGCCGGGCGGGCAGTGCTGGGCCTTCGGCCGTCACTGCTGTGGTGGGGTCGGTCGTCGCTTCCGTCGTCAGCTGCGTCATACGACAGAGCGTGCAACCTCAAGCGTGCTTGAGGTCAAGCGAGGGGGTGCCGCGGGCCGGGAGAGCCGGCCCGCGGCCGTCGGTCAGACCTGCCCCGGCTTGAAGACGTCCTGCTCGATGAGGAGCTTGTCGATCCGGGCCTTGTCCACCCGGTTCGTCACCTCGTCGACCTCCTGGCGGTCGCGGACGCACTTGGCGAGCGTGAACGCGGAGGACACCACGAAGACCAGGCCGATGCCGAGGAATCCGCGCTCCCACGGGCCCACCGGCAGCTTGATGATCCCGATCACCAGCGCCACCAGCGACAGCCCGAAGGAGATCGCGGCCTGCACGAAGAAAGCCGTGGTCGTCGGCCGCTGAATCGATGGAGTAGTCATGCGCGTAGCGTGGCGGCACAGTGACACCGGTACATGAGTACAGGTACTCATCCGGCCCCTCCCGCCCCGCCACGAGGCGCGAAAGTGGCAGCACCCACCCTCTGACATGCGGTATTGTTCTCGTGCGCGGTCAGCCGGGACATCCCGGCCGGATCGGGCACCGGGACGTGGCGCAGCTTGGTAGCGCACTTGACTGGGGGTCAAGGGGTCGCAGGTTCAAATCCTGTCGTCCCGACGGTGCGAAAAGGCCCGTCGGCCGGGAGAAATCCCGCGTCGGCGGGTCTTTTGCGTTGCCGGGGTGCATGGCGTCGTCGGAAGCGCCGCCGGAGTGCGCGGGGCCTGGTCAAGGACGGCTCCCGGGGGCGCCCGCCCGACGCCGTGCTGGCGGGGCGAATTCCCTGGTCAGGGGTATGAGCAGACTGCCGGGTGTGGGGGCGGCTCAGGTGACTCCGTCCGGAACCGACGCGCCAGTTCCACCCGTGAGCTCAGGTCCAGTTTCCGGAAGATCTGGCGCAGGTGGTGTGGTGACCGACTGGACCAGCGCCACGTCCCGCAGCGTGAAGGACTCGCCTTGCAAGGCCGCTGACTGTAACAACTGCCGGGCCGACGCCGAGAGTTGGCACCCCTCGGCGGGTATCCCGTACCTGATGTGCCCGGGAACGAGGCGAGCCGTGCTCCCGGTCCCGGTGCCGGGAAATGGGGGGTGCGGCGTCGGGTTTCCTGCCGCGGCCCCGCACGGTTCATCGTGGAAATTTTCGCTCGTCGGCATCGGTCAGATGATGCGCGACGCCAATCCCCCTCCGGTCTCCACTCGGGCTGGAGTGTCACCGGCGCCGCATGGGCCGTCAAGAATCATTCGGTCCCGCGCCTGGCCTCGGCGGGGCGACGGCGCCGTCACGAACTCGCCCGCACCGTGACCGGCTGTCGTTCCGGCGCCCCACATACCGGCCCGGACCAGCTGGACGATACCGATGACGCAGAACGCGAGCGCGAACGCGCAGAATGCGACTTCCCGTAGTAATCCCCGCTGCCCGCGCCCACGCTCCGTGGTGTGACCGGAGTGGCGGGCTCCGGGTGACACGCCGCGTGACCTGGGTGCCTGGTTGCTCAACTCCCGGTTAAGTCGGCGCCCCCTACTGTCCGTAAGTGGACTGGTGCAGCGTGTTCCTGGCATGTCAGGATGAGTGTGAGGTGACGGAGCCTTAACTGTTCGTTGGGCTCAACCAATGGGGGACGGTAGACATGAATGTGGGGGGAGAGGGCCGGTCCAAGGGGGCGGGCAGTGTGCTCGCGGAGCGGCTCAACCATCTCTTCGCCAACATGCATCCGCCGGGGGCCCCGTACACCAACGCCTGTGTGGCCGAGGAGATCAGCGGGGGAGCGGAGGAGTACGGCGGGGTCAAGGTCACCGAGCAGTATCTGTCGATGCTGCGCAACGGCCGGCGTGCGAATCCGAGTCCGGAGCTGCTGCGCGCGCTGGCCAAGTTCTTTGCCGTGCCGGTCGGTTATCTGCTGGGGGACCTCTCGCAGCCGCAGGCCGCGCGGGTGGAGGAGGAGGTCCGGTTCCTGGCCGCGATGCGGGACCAGCGGGTGCGGGCGATCGCGTTGCGCTCCGTCGGGCTGCCGCCGGAGGTGCAGGACAGTCTGACGACGATCATCTCCCAGTTCCGGCAGCAGATGAATCTGCCGGCCGATCCGCCGGAGCAGGGCGGTGACCGGCGCGGTGAGTGAACAGATGCGGACCGCTGAGTGCGGCCAGGTCTTCTCTTCCTGGCAGCGGGCCGGACACGAGGACGGGGCGAGCATGCGAGTGGGGCAGATACGCCGGCGGTGCAAGCGGCTCATCAAGGAGCTGGCGCTGCCGGCCGCGACCGATCTGCGCGGAATGTGTGACATCGTCGCCGCGCGGGTGGCGCGGCCCGTCAACCTGGTGCCGATGAGCCTGGGCGGGGTGGTCTCGGGGATGACGGCCGTCACGGACGACGGCTACTGGGTCTTCTACGAGCTGAAGACCTCACCCTGGCACCAGGCGCACATCGTGCTGCACGAACTGAGCCATCTCCTGCTGGGGCACGGCCAGGACCCCGCGGTCACCGAGGACGCGCTGAAGTTATGGACGCCGTCGGTCGATGTCGCCACCGCCATGCGGCGGATGGGGCTGACCACGGGATTCGCCCGGCACCACGGCTACGACAACCTCGCCGAGCGGGAGACCGAAGTGCTCGGCACCCTGCTCATGGAGCGGGTGGCGCCGTCCGCGACCGAACGCGAACTCCCCCTGGAGGGCCGGGCGGCCGAGCTGGCGGCGGCGCTCGGACCCGCCCTCCAGCACATCCGGCACCGGCGGGAGACCCCGGCCGGTGACGAGGGGGCCGACGGCGGCGGCGCGGGTGCGGCCGGGGACGGGGGCCCGCGTGTTTGACGTCATCTATCTGTCCTTCGGTGTCGCCGCCTGGGCCATCGTCGGATACAAGTCCGTGGCGTGGTTCCGGGACCGCAGCAACGCCGATCTGGGGCTGGCCTGTGTGATGACCGGTGGGGTGGCGACGGTCTTCCTCTTCTCCGCGCCCAGCCTCTACCGCGCCTTCGACCGGCTGACGGGCGTGGCCAACCTCGCCATGGTCTTCCTCTACTCCTCCGTCATGGTGTTCGCCGCGGGCGCGCTGGTGTTGCTGCTGCGCTGGACGGCGGGCGAGGACGCGGCGGCGCGGGGCCGTGCGCGGGTGCGTGCGCGGGCCGCCGTCGGGAGTGTGGCCGCGCTGTGGGCGGTGGCGGTCACCGGCTTCGCGGTCGGCCGGCCGGACGCCGTCGAGCACCCCCGCGACTTCAGCACGGCCTACACCGACTCCCCCGGAGTCATGCTCTTCCTGGTGCTGTATCTGGCCATTTTCGGAGTGAGCTGTGGGGCCCTGGGGACGCTCTGCCCCCGCTACGCCGCGCAGCTCGGCGGTACGCATCTGGCGCGCGGTCTGCGGGTGCTGGCCGCCGGCTGCTGGCTCGGCCTGGGCTACTGCGCCTGCAAGGTCATCGGCTTCGTCCTGTCCTGGACGGGCCACCCCGCGCCGTGGCTCTCCAACGGCGTTGCCCCGTTGAGTGCCTCGGTCGCCGCGCTGATGGTCCTCGCCGGATTCGCGTTGCCCGCGGCCGGCCCCCGGGTCGCCGCCTGGCGTCGGCTGCGCCGTCTCTCCCCGCTCTGGCGGACCGTCACCGCGCAGAGCCCGGAAGTCACGATGGGCTCCTCGGCGTGGTCCGTACGCTGGCCGTTCGCCGATCTGGAGTGGCGGGCCAACCGGCAGATGGCCGAGATCCGGGACGTACAGCGCGGTATCCGCCGCCACGTGGAGTCCGATGCCGTCGACATCGCCCGTGAACGGGCCCGCGCGGTCGCCCTCGACGACCGGCAGCTGGCGGCCGTCGCGGAGGCCGCCGCGCTCCGCCGGGGCCTGGAGAACCGCGCGGTGGGCCATGTCCCCGACCACGGCGCCGACACCGTGGTGGTCGCCCACGACGCCGGAGCCGCCGAACTCAGCGCGGAGTACGAACACTTGGCGCTGGTCGCGGACGTCTATCACTCGCCGCTGATCGAGACCGTGCTCACCGAACTGCGCCAGCGAAGCGCCGTGGCACACGGCTGAGGAAGCACCACAGACGGGGTGGCCCGGTACGGGGGTCCGGGCCGCCCGTACCACTTGGGCGGCACCGGCCCACGCGACCGGTGCCGCCGGCAGGGCGCCCATTGGACAGCGGATAGGGCGTGCGCCTTCCTCGGAGCCCGCCGTTCCCTACGGCGGGCCGCGCGCCGAGTGTGCGTGCCAGGTGTCGTGAGAACGGACGGGACCTCGTGGGCACACCCTAGGGTCGGGCTCATGCAGAACACCGCCGAGACCGGCCCCGAAGCCCCCATCGACACGACGCCCCTCCTCGACGATCCGTACGCCGCCTACGCGGCGCTGCGGGACGCCGGGCCGGTGCACCGGATCACCGGAACCGACGGGAACCCCGCCTGGCTGGTGACCCGTTACGACGATGTCCGCCGTGCCCTCGCCGACGACCGGCTCTCCCTGGACAAGCGGCATGCCGCGCCCAGCAGTTACCGCGGCTTCGCGCTGCCGCCCGCGCTGGACGCGAATCTGCTGAACATGGACCCGCCGGACCACACCCGGGTGCGCCGGCTGGTCGTCAAGGCCTTCACTCCGGGCCGGGTCGAGGCGCTGCGCGCGCCTGTGCGGCGGATCGCCGATGAACTGCTGGACGCGATGGCCGAGCGCGGCAGCGCGGACCTGATCGCCGACTACGCGGAGCCGCTGCCGATCGCGGTGATCTGCGATCTGCTGGGCATCCCTGAGCGTGACCGCCGCGACTTCCGGGCCTGGTCGGACGCGCTCCTCGCCCCGGACCCGAGCCGGCCGGAGCTGATGAAGGAGGCGATCGGGGCAATGCTGGAGTTCTACACCCGCCTGATCGCCGCCAAGCGCGCGGAGCCGGGCGACGATCTGCTCTCGGACCTGATCGCGGTGCGCGACGAGGCGGCCCCCGGCGAGGCGGCCCTTGGCGAGGCGGCCCTTGGCGAGGAAGGCGACCGGCTCACCGAGGACGAACTGACCTCGCTCGCCTTCCTCATCCTCTTCGCCGGCTACGAGACCGTCGTCCACCTCATCGGCAACGCCGTGCTCACGCTGTTCGACCGTCCGGACCAGCTCGGGCAGTTGCAGCGTAATCCGGCCGAACTGCCGACGGCCGTCGAGGAGTTCCTCCGCTTCGACACCCCCTATCCGTTGGCGATCCGCCGCTTCCCCAAGGAGGACATGGAGATCGGCGGCGTACGGATCGCGGCCGGGGAGAGTGTGCTGCTGTCGATCGCGTCCGCGAACCGTGACCCCGCGCGCTACCCCGAAGCGGACGTGTTCGACCGCGGCCGGGACCTCTCCGGGCCGCTCGCGATGGGGCACGGCATTCATTACTGCCTCGGCGCCGCGCTCGCCCGGCTGGAGGCCGTCACCGCGCTCGATGCCCTCCTCGGCCGCTTCCCGGGGCTTCGACTGGGCGTCCCGCGTGCTGATTTGCGGTATCGACGGTCGCTTCGAGTGCGTGGCCTGATTTCGCTGCCCATCGCCTGGCAATCGGCAAACGAACAAGTTTTTGAGGCATAACCGTTCGCTCATGCGGTAGAAAGGTTCCTGAGACCCGCCCGGTGTGCATCCCCCGTCGCACCGGGCGGGTCCTTCTTTGCACCTGTTGCAGTTGCGACACGCCCGGCTGTCCGGCGCGGCCGTGGGCCGTCTGGCTCAACCGCGCTGCGCGCCGCGGCACCGCTTCTTAGCGTGACGGCATGGGAATTGACGCGCGTGTGTCCAAGAAGGCCGGTGCGGTGGCACTGCTCGCCGCAGCCGGTGTGTCGCTGACGTCCATACCGGCCGCGGCCAACGGAGCGACGGCCCGTCAGCCCGCCGCGGCCCGCGCCGGGGTACAGGCACCCACCGACCCCGGCACGGCGAGGCTGCCCAGCGGGCTGTCCGCGCTGTCCTGGATGGTGGCCGACGCGGACACCGGCAACGTGCTGGCCGCGAAGAGCCCGCACCGCAGGCTTGCCCCGGCCAGCACCCTCAAGACGCTGTTCGCGGTCACCGTCCTGCCGAAGTTCTCGGCCGGCACGGTGCGCCGGGTCAGCTCCGCCGACCTCGACGGGATCGGGGCCGGCAGCAGCGTCGTCGGCGTCCGGCAGGGCCGCCGCTACACCGTCGGCGACCTGTGGCGCGGGGTCTTCCTCCGCTCCGGCAACGACGCGGTGCATGTGCTGGCCTCGATGAACGGCGGCTGGCGGACCACCGCGGACGAGATGCAGGAGACCGCCCGCAAGCTCGGCGCCCGCGACACCACCGTCAAGTCGCCGGACGGCTATGACGCGCCCGGCCAGGTGTCTTCCGCCCACGACCTGACCGTCTTCGCCCGCGCCGGACTCGCCAACGAGGACTTCGCCCGTTACTGCTCCACTTCCCGCGCCACGTTCCCCGGTGCGGGGGGCGCCACGCGGATCGAGAACACCAACCGGCTGCTGGTGGGCTCGCACGGGATGGCCCGCTACCCCGGCATCATCGGCGTCAAGAACGGCTACACCACCAAGGCCGGCAACACCCTGATCGCCGCCGCGCGCCGGAACGGCCGCACCCTCCTGGTCACGGTGCTGAACCCCCAGTCCAAGGAGTACAACGCCGTCTACAAGGAGGCCGGTGCCCTGCTGGACTGGGGCTTCCGCACCGCCGGCACGGCCCAGCCGGTCGGCACCCTGCACGCCGTCCGCGCCACCGACGAGGACGGCGGCCCGCTCCGTCCGGTGGCCGCCGATGTCACCCCAGCCCCCCGCGGCGGTTCCCCCTGGCGCGGCCCCCTCGTCCTCGCGGCGGGCGGCGCCGGCCTCGCGGCCTTCGGACTGGGCGCCGTGCTCGCCCGCCGACGGCAGACGCGTGACGGCGGTGTACGGAGGGGCGGGACGGCGTAGCTCACGGGGGGCGTGACCTGTGGCCGTGTACGGCAGCGGGGACGCCTTCGTGTGACCCGGCGCAGCTGCGCTCCGGCCCTCGCCGCCGGCGGGGCGATTTTCGGTCATCTCTCCCGGCCGCGCAGCCGGGGCGCGGAGTCCGCCGCCGGTGCGGCCACGGTGCCGGTGGTCAGACGCCCGGTCAGCTCCCGGGCCCAGGCGGTCAGTCCCGCGATGTCGATCCCGTAAGGGGCGGCGTCCGCATACGGGGTGATGGCCGCCGCACCCCGGTCGAGCAGCGCCGTACCGCCCACGGCATTGCCGCGCGCCGCATGGGTGAGTCCCACCGCGAGCTGGGCGAGCCCCCGCCACAGCTCGCGTTCCGCCTCCGGAGCCGCCTTCCAGGCGTCCTCCAGCACCTCATGGGCATGGAACGGCATCCCGTCGTCCAGCAGCCGCTGCGCCTCGGCCAGCGACTCCGACGGCGTCCGGGACACCCCCTCGGGCTGCCGGGCGACGCCCGAGGAGCCGTACGGCAGCGGCCGGCCGAGTCCGTCCCGGGGGCGCGCGCTGCGGGCCCGCCCCTCCTCGTCACGGTCCCGCCGGCGCGACGGGAGCGGACGGTCGGCGGCCTGGCCGGGGTCCTCGCCGGGTTTCCGGCCGCCCGTGTGGTCGGAGGTGCGGTCCGAGGCGCGGTCCGAGGCGCCACCGCCATCGGTGTCCGCCGCCCCCGCGCCGCAGTGCTCGCAGACCGTACTGCCGGGCCGTTCCCTGATCCGGCCGCAGGCGTCGCACACCTGGTCCAGCCAGCAGGCCGGATCGCCGCCCTCGTCGTCCGCCCGGTGCGGGACGGACGGGCGGGGCGGGAGGGACTGGTCGTGGGGGCGGTCCGCGTCGTTCACGCTTCGATTGTGCGCCGTGCGGCCGGCCCGTGTCGCCGGGGGCGGGTGCTCTGCGCGTACGGCCGGCCACGCGTACGGGCCGGGGAAGCCGGGCCCAGGGGCTCCCGGGGTGCCCCGGCTCAGGCCAACTCGACCTCGTAGAAGCAGAAGTGGTCCTTGATCCGGGCGACCTCGGCATGTGGCTCGGGGTAGGCCCACACGACGTCCTCCGGGCCTCCGGCGAGCGACCAGTACGAGGCGGTGCCCTTGAACGGGCAGAAAGAGTGTGTCGCGGAGGGGGTGAGCAGCTCGGTGCGTACGTCCTCGGGAGGGAGGTAGTAGCGCACCGGGTAGCCGGTCTCGGAGAGCAGCAGCGGACGCCGGCTCTCGGCGATCAGCTGTCCGTCGATCTCGACCCGGACGTGGTCGGTGCCTTCGGTGACGTCGATGCGGTGGCCGCGGGCGGTGCTCATGGTCACTTCCGTTCGGTGGGCGGGGTGGCTTCCTGCCCAGGATCGCACCGGGACGGAGCGGGAGCCGCACACCTCGCGGATGCCTCGCCCCGCCCACTCCGGCGCCGGTGCGACGAGGCCGGTGAGGCGTTCGCGGGCCGTCGTGGGCAGAGGGGCCGAGCGTCCGGCGGACTGGTCGATGTGGAGGGTGAACAGTTCCTCGGTGGCCACCGGTTCGCCGGAGGGGGCCCCGGCGAACATCTCGTGGAGGAGGCGGAGCTTCTTGCCTTCCACGCCCAACACCGTTGTGCGGAGGGCGAGTTCGCTGTCGCGGGCGACCTCCCGGTGGTAGCGGTGCGGGGGTGGGGCGGTGCGAGTCGCCGTCCGCCCGTGCGCCCGGAGGTCAGCTGCGGGGCTTCAGACCCAGCAGGGTGCGGGCCCGGCCGGGGGTGGCGACCGTGGCGCCGAGCAACGGCGTACGGCCGCGGGTCGCGCGACGGATGGCCGGTCCCGGGGTCGCGGACATGGATGTGCACCACCGCGGCGCCCGCGGCCGCCGCCTCGACGGCCGACGCGGCGATCTGCGCGGGCGTCACGGGACGTGCGGGGAGCGGCGGACGGTGTCGCCGGCGCCGGTGAGCGCTCAGGTGACGATGGTCTCGTGGTGCACGGCGAGCCCTTCGATGGGGTGGCTGCCTCGGGCCTGGCGGGGGGCGGCCGGGTCAGGCGGTGGAGGCGGGGGTGAGTTCGCTCTCGACGAAGGCCAGCAGGGCGGCGTGCATGGTGTCGGGGCCGGTGCTGCCCGGAGCGGTGGCGAGCACCTGGGTGGCCAGGCCGTCGATCAGCGCGGTCAGCCGCAGCGCGGTGAACTCCGGATCGACGGTGCGGAAGACGCCCTGCTCGACGCCGCGGCGGACGACCTCGGCGACGGTGGTGCGCCACTGCCGGTAGTAGTGCTCGTGCAGCCGCCTCACGGCGGTGGAGCGGGCGGCCCGGGCCCAGAGATCGAGCCGCACCAGCCACTGGCGGCGCTGCTGCGCGGTGCGCGGGGTCCGCAGCGCGATCAGATGCAGCAGCGCGGCACGGGCGTCGGGGGCCGCGGCCGGCCCGGCGGCCCGGTGCTCGGTGGCCTCGTCCATGCACCAGCGCACGGCCGCTTCCAGCAGCTCGTCGCGGCCGGGGAAGTGGTAGTGCACGGTGGCCGGGCTGGTGCCGCAGGCGGCGGCGATATCGGCGACCCGTACGCCGTGGAAGCCGTGCTCGGCGATCAGCCGGACGGTCTCCCGCACGATCTGCAGCGGCCGCCCGCCCTCGGGCACGGCGGCCGATGCGCGGCCGGGCGGCGCCGCGGGCCGCTCCGGGGCACCGAGCAGCCAGCCGGTGTCGACCGCTCCGATATCGGCGATCCGCACGATCTCGGCCAGGGTGAACCGCCGGGTACCACTCAGTGACCTGGACAGTTTCGAGGGGTCCAGCACGATCCGGCGGGCGAACTCACGCTGGCTGCAGCCGAGCCGGACGATCACCTGCCGCACACGGTCCGTGACCTCTCCGGCGTCGTCGGTGACCCGGTGCCCTGGGGCGTCGTCCATGGCCCGGGACCGTAACAGTGCGTTGAGAACATCGCAATCGTCTCGGGGAAGGCCCGCTGCCTTCAGCTGCTCTCATGCTGGACTCGGGCTGCGAAATTGCTGCGAAATTGCGGGCTGGCTGAGAGGTGAGTCAGTAGCGCCGGGGCGGCTGTGGCCGCGGTTCCCCGGGAAAGGGCTGGAGGCGCCGCAATCCGGGTGAATGTGGCAAAGTGACGACATGGCTGACCGGGGAGCGAAGCGCCCCACCGTGTCGGTGCCGGACGACTGGCCCGCCCACCCGGACCTGACCCTGGCCCTCAACGGCATGGGCGGCTTCGACTGGGACCTCGACAGCGGGCTGATGCACATGGACCCGCCCGCCCTCGAGGTGTTCGACATGCTCCCGGCGGAGTACGACGACCGCCCGGCCACCCTCAACCGACGGGTCCCGGCCCATGAGGCGGCCCGTCTGGACGCCCTGGTCGCCCGCGCACTCAAGGACGGCAGCGACTCCTACGGCGCGTACTTCCGGGTGCGGCTGCGCGACGGCGAGCTGCGCTGGACCCACAGCCAGGGCAGCATCCGCCGGGACAGCACCGGCCGGCCCCGCCGGATCATCGGGGTGGTCCGCGACGCCAGCCATGAGTACACCCACGCGGCGGAGCGGCTCGCGGGCGACGAGGAGCGCCGGCGGCACACCAGCGTCGTCGAGCGCACCACCGCGGCCCTGGCACACGCCAGGACGGTCGGCGAAGTGATCGCGGTGCTCGCCGACGAGCAGGGGCTGAGCCGGCTGGGTGCGGAGAACGTGATCCTGGGACTCGTGGAGGCCGGACGCATCCGGCTGATCTCCGAGGGCAAGGCGGGCAGCTTCGTCCCCGACCTCGAATACACACGGGTGGGGGACGAATTCCCGATGAGTGAGGTCGTCCGCACCCTCACCCCGCGCTATGTGGGCAGCCGCGCGGAGTTCCGGCACGAGTACCCCCGGCTGTGGCCGGCCATCGAGCCGCTGAACGTCAACTCCGCGGCCTATCTGCCGCTGATCGCGCAGGGCCGCCCGATCGGTGTGATCGGCCTGTTCTTCGAGCGGGAGAGCGACTTCCGGGACCAGGAGCGCAACGTCCTGCTGGCGCTCGGCAGCAGCATCGCGCAGAGCCTGGCCCGCGCCATGCTCTACGACCAGGAGCACGATCTCGCCGCCGGCCTCCAGAAGGCCATGCTGCCGCGCCGGATCCCCGGCATCCCCGGTGCCCAGATCGCCGTCCGCTACCGCTCCGCCCGCATGGGCCGGGCCATCGGCGGCGACTGGTACGACGTGATCCCGCTGCCCGACGGCCGGGTCGCCGCCGTCATCGGCGATGTCCAGGGGCATGACACCCAGGCCGCGGCGCTGATGGGCCAGCTGCGGATCGTGCTGCGCGCCTACGCCGCCGAAGGGCATGCCCCCGCCACGGTCATGGGCCGCGCCTCCGCCTTCCTCAACGAGCTGGACACCGACCGCTTCGCCACCTGCACCTATGTCGACGCCGACCTGAGCACCGGCTCGGCCAGGATCGTCCGGGCCGGCCATATCGACCCGCTGCTGCGGCACGCCGAGGGCATCTGCCGCAGGCTGCCGGTGGCCGGTGGGCTGCCGCTCGGGATCTCCTCCGAATTCCGGCGGCTCGACTATCCCGTCACCACCGTGCAGCTCGCACCCGGTGACACCCTGGTGCTGTGCACCGACGGCATCGTCGAACAGCCCGGCACCGACCTCGACATCGGGATGCGCGAGCTGGCCCGCGAGGTCCGCGACGGCCCTCAGGACGTCCAGCAACTCGCCGACCGTCTCTGCGAATCGGCGGGCGACCGGACGAGTGAGGACGACATGGCGCTGTTGTTGCTGCGCCGGCTGGGCGCTCCGGAGCATGACATCGTCGGACGGTTCCGCCAGCACATCGCGCCCGCCGACCCCGAAGGCCTCTCCGCCGCCCGGCACATGATCCGGGCCGCGGTACGGGCCTGGGGCGCGGCCGACCGTTCGGAGGAGATCGAGCTGGTCGCCGACGAGCTGATCACCAATGCGCTGCTGCACACCGATGGCGAGGCCGTGGTCAACATCCGGATGCCGCACAGCGTCGGACGGCTGCTGCGGCTGGAGGTCGAGGACCACTCCAGCAGCCTGCCGCGCCGCCGCGAGCCGGGCGAGGCCGGTGTCTCCGGCCGCGGACTGCTGCTCGTCGACCGCCTGGCCGACGTCTGGGGTGTGGAACCGCGCGGCAGCGGAAAGTGCGTATGGTGCGAGTTCAACTGCTCCTGACCGGACGGCGTCGCGGCGCACCGGCAGGGGCGATCAGCGGGCACGGGTGCCGAGGTTTCGGCACGGTCGAGTGAGGACGGCTGTATGGGAACGCGGGCTGCGGAACAGCGCGAGGAGGCCCGCCAGTTGACGGCGCGGCTGGACACGGAAGGTGTCCGGAACGTGGCGCTGACCTGGGTGGACAACGCGGGCATCACCCGCGTCAAGACCGTTCCGGTGCACCGGCTCACGGCTGTCGCGGCGCGCGGCGTCGGGATGTCGCCCGTCTTCGACGTCTTCACCTCCGACGACACCATCACCGAATCCGAGCATGTCGGCGGCCCCGACGGGGATCTGCGGCTCTTCCCCGACCTGGACCGCGTCACCGTACTCGCCGCACAGCCCGGCTGGGCCTGGGCGCCGGTGGACCGCCACGATCAGCTCGGCCGGCCGTACCCCGGCTGTCAGCGGCAGTTCGCCCGGCGGATGGTGGAGCGGGCCGCTGAGGCCGGTCTGCAGCTGCGGATGGGCTTCGAAACCGAATGGGTGGTCACCCGCGCCCCGGCCGGGCACCAGGCCGCCACCGACCCGGACGAGCCGCTCGACTACCCCTGCGCGGGGCCCGCGTACGGCATGACCAGGGTCGTCGAACTCTCCGACTACCTCCGCGATGTCACCGAGGCGCTGGTCGTCCAGGGCGTCGACGTCCTCCAGCTCCACCCCGAGTACGCCCCGGGCCAGTTCGAGGTCACCACCGCCCCGGCCGACCCCGTCCGTGCCGCCGACGACGTGGTGCTGGTCCGCGAGACCGTCCGCGCCGTCTCCGCCCGGCACGGACTGCGCGCCTCCTTCGCCCCGTCGTTCGTCGCCGGGCAGGTCGGCAACGGCTGCCACCTCCACCTCGGCCTGTACCGCGACGGCGTCAGCCTGCACCGCGATGCGGACGCCTCCTGGGGCCTGGCACCGGACGCGGCGGCCTTCCTCGGCGGCGTCCTGACCGCGCTGCCCGCACTGCTCGCCATCGGCTGTCCCTCACCCGCCAGCTATCTGCGGCTCCAGCCGTCCCACTGGGCCGGTGTCTACCAGTGCTGGGGCGTGGAGAACCGGGAGGCGGCGCTGCGCCTGATCACCGGCGCCCCCGACGACCCGGACGGCGGCCATGCCGAGGTCAAGACCTTCGACGCCGCCGCCAATCCGTATCTCGCGGTCGGCGCGGTCCTCGCCGCGGGACTGCACGGCATCGAGTCCGCGGCGCAGCTGCCGGCCCCGCACTCCGGCGACCCGGGCACCCTCGGCGTCCGCGAGCGCGCCCGGCGCGGCATCGTACGGCTGCCCGCGACCCTCACCGAGGCGGCCGACCGGCTGGAGAAGTCCGCCCCGCTGTACGAGGCGATGGGCGAGGTGCTGCACGGCGCGGTGCTCGCGGTCCGGCGCGCCGAGGAGGCGCAGTTCGCCGACAGCGAGGCCGACGAGATCGCCGCAGCCACCCGCTGGCGCTGGTGAGGACGGCCTCCGGCGGGCGTCCTCCCGGACCTTCCCGGGGCGCCGGGGAGCCGGGAAGGCGGCCGAGCCCGTCGGCCGGCGCCCTCCGTGCGTAAGGGGTGGGGAGCGGCGGTGTCTCTTCCCGCCCCGGCGCCCGCGGCACCCCTGTCACGTGCTTTACTGCCGCGTGCCCCCTGCAACGACCGCCGAAAAGGGCGAAATACCCCTGCGCTCCCGGATGTTCGCCGATCTGACCCCGCTGCGCACTTCCCCCGACTACCGCCGTCTCTGGTGTGGCAACACCATCTCCTGGATGGGCCAGCAGATGACCGCGCTGGCGGTCTCCCTCCAGGTCTACGCCATCACCCACTCCACCTTCTCGGTCGGTCTGGTGGGTCTGTGCTCACTCGTCCCGCTGGTCGTCTTCGGACTGTACGGCGGCGCCATCGCCGACACCGTCGACCGCCGCAAGCTCGGCCTCTACAGTGCCCTCGGCGCGACGGCGATGTCGCTGATCCTGGCCGGCGCCGCACTGGCCGGATACGACCGGGTCTGGCTGCTCTACACCGTCGTCGCCTGCCAGGCTGTCTGCTTCGCGATGAACTCACCGGCCCGCAGCTCGATGATCCCGCGGCTGCTGCCCGCCGAGCAGCTGCCGGCCGCCAACGCCCTCAACTCCCTGACCAGCAACATCGGCTGGATGGGCGGGCCGATGCTGGGCGGCGTCATCGTGGGGCTGTGGGGCTATCAGACCGCGTATCTGATCGACGTGGCGGCCTTCGGCGGCTCGCTGTACGCGATGTGGCGGCTGCCGGCCATGCGGCCCGAGCAGGGGGAGGGACCACAGCGCCGCGCCTCCGTACTGGACGGCCTGCGCTTTCTCGCCACCCGGCCGAATCTGCGGATGACGTTCTTCAGCGACCTCGCGGCGATGGTGCTCGCCCAGCCGCGTGCCCTGTTCCCGGCGATCGCGGTGCTCTGGTTCGGCGGGGACGCCAAGACCGTCGGCCTGCTGGTCGCCGCGCCCGCGGTGGGCGCCGTACTGGGCGGCCTGTTCTCCGGCTGGCTCGGCGGCATCCGCCGGCACGGACTGGCCATCCTGATCGCGGTGGCCTCCTGGGGCGCGGCCATGGCCTGCTTCGGGCTGTCCCGGCATCTGTGGCTGGGGCTGTTCTTCCTGGCGGTGGCCGGCTGCGCGGACACCGTCTCGATGGTGTTCCGCAGCACCATGCTCCAGGCCGCGACGCCGGACGCGATGCGCGGCCGGCTCCAGGGCGTCTTCATCGTCGTGGTCGCCGGCGGCCCGCGGCTCGGTGACTTCCTCGCCGGTTCGGCGGCCGATCTGACCTCCCCGGCCGTCGCGGTGACCGGCGGCGGCCTGGCCTGCGTCCTGGTCGTGGCGGCCCTCGGCCTCGGCCGCCGCGCCTTCGCCCGCTATGACGCCCGCGACCCACAGCCGTGAGGCCGGGTACGGGTCCCGGGTCGCGGATTCCCTCGCTGTGACGCACCTCGGCGCGCCCGTCGGACCCGGTACGCGCCTCGGGCGGCCCCGACCGAGCAGATGGCCGGTCCGCGTCCCGCACCCCGCGGCGGCGCTCAGTAGCGGGTGAGCGCGGTCGGCCCGGACGCGGTGCCGATGGCGATGTGCGGACGCGCCGACGGCCGCACCCACGACAGGATCCGCGCCATCGCCCCGGCCGGTACGGACACACAGCCGGCCGTGGCGCCCTTCCCGTGGACATGGAGGAAGATCCCGGCGCCGCGGCCCCGCACCGGACGGTGGTAGTTGAAGCCGGTGACCAGGACCCGGCTGTACTGCGCCGGATAGCCGGCCAGCCGCTCGGACTCACCGGCCGCGCAGTCCCGGGGCAGCGGTTCCGCCCAGCGGTTGTAGGAGGCGGAGGCGTTGTCCTCGCACCACCAGGAGTCCGCGCCGACCCTGCGGTAGGGGATCACGGTGCCCGGCGGGGCCGGCGCGGTCCCGAAGCCGAACGGCAGGTCGTACAGCCCGGTGGGGGTCGTCGATGTCCCTTGCACCCGGCTGCTCCCCTCGGTGAGCCCGCCGGAACCGAAGCGGGCCGGTGCCCAACCCATCTGCCGCCAGCGGCCGTTGTGCCGCTGCCACCACCGCACGGTCCCGGTCGTGGCACCGGTGGTGGCCGCCCGGGCGGTGATGAGCTGGGTGCCGCCGCCGGTGTCGGCCAGGGCGGCGGGGAGGGGGACGTACGGGCGGGCGGGGACGGCGGGCGGTGCCGCCGCCGAGCCGGGGGCGGCCGGTGCACCGAGCGTCACGCCGACCGCGGACAGCAGCGCCACGGCCAGGGCGCCCGCCCGCCTGCCGCGGGCCGCCGCCGGGTGCGTCGCGGTCCTCGTCGCCGTCCCTGTACTCGTCCCCGTCCTCGTCCGCCTGCTCGTTCGCGTCATGGGCATGACCGCACCGTAGAGGCCGACCGATGTGCCCGGCGCCGCCCGATCGGGTCATATACGCGGGGCCCGGAACCCGCGCAACCCGTCCGCGGCAATCCGCCGTGCGCCGGGGCCATGGACGGGCGAAACTCGGGTACGGGGGCTGATGTGCCACTAGCCGTCTCATTCTGGAGGCCCGCAGTGCAGCGGCAACCGCATACGTGCAGTGAGCGCACGCTCGACCGGGATCCGCAGCCCACGCCGGAGCCGGGGGGCCCGCCGCCGAACCCCGTCCCCGACCCGCTCCCCGGCCCGCCGGTCCCGCCCGCGCCACCCGAACCCATACCGCCGGAACCGTCGCCGATACCCCGTCCGCCCGGACCCGATCCCGACCCGGTCCCGGAGCCGTCCCCGGCTCCTTCGCCGCTCTCCTAGGAGCCGCGGGACTCCCGCCCCGTATACCGCGGGTGTCACGTCCCCGCACCACCAAGGAGGTGCTGATCATGGCCATCGCCACGGTCAACCCGGCCACCGGCGAGACCCTGAAGACCTTCGACGCGCTCAACGCGGGCGAGATCGAAGATCATCTGGTCCGGGCCGAGCAGGCCTTCCAGGAGCACCGCACCACGAGCTTCGCCCGCCGCCGGGAACTTCTGCTCGCCGCCGCCGACCTGCTCGACGCCGACCAGGACGGCATCGCCCGCACCATGACCACCGAGATGGGCAAACCGCTGGCCCAGGCGCGCGCGGAGGCCGCGAAGTGCGCCAAGACCATGCGCTGGTACGCCACCCACGCCGAGGAGCTGCTCGCCGACGAGCACCCCGACCCGGCCGACGTCACCGACTCCGGCGCCCGGTACGCCGTGGTGCGCTACCGTCCCCTCGGCACCGTGCTCGCGGTGATGCCCTGGAACTTCCCGCTCTGGCAGGTCGTACGGTTCGCCGCGCCCGCCCTGATGGCCGGCAACACCGGGCTGCTCAAGCACGCCTCGAACGTCCCGCAGACCGCGCTCTACATCGAGGAGCTCTTCCGCCGCGCCGGCTACCCCGAGGGCTGTTTCCAGACCCTGCTGATCGGGTCGGGCGCCGTCGAGGACATCCTGCGCGACCCGCGGATCGCCGCCGCGACCCTGACCGGCAGCGAACCGGCCGGCCGCTCGGTCGCCGCCATCTCCGGCGACGAGGTCAAGAAGACCGTCCTCGAACTCGGCGGCAGCGACCCGTTCCTCGTGCTGCCCTCCGCCGACCTCGACAAGGCCGCCCGCGTCGCGGTCACCGCGCGCGTCCAGAACAACGGTCAGTCCTGCATCGCCGCCAAGCGGTTCATCGTGCACGAGGACGTCCACGACGCCTTCGCCGAGCGGTTCACCGCCCGCATGGCCGCGCTGACGGTCGGCGACCCGATGGACGAGAACACCGATATCGGGCCGCTCTCCAGCGAACAGGGCCGCTCCGACCTGGAGGAGCTCGTCGACGACGCGGTCCACAAGGGCGCCACCGCACTGTGCGGCGGACAGCGCCCGCCGCAGCACCGCGCGGGCTGGTTCTACGAGCCGACGGTGCTGTCCGGCATCACCCCCGAGATGCGCATCCACCACGAGGAGGCCTTCGGTCCGGTCGCCACGCTCTACCGCGTCGCCGACCTGGACGAGGCGCTCCAGGTCGCCAACGACACGCCGTTCGGGCTCAGTTCCAACGCCTGGACCCGGGACCCGGGCGAACAGGAACGCCTCGCCCGCGATCTCCAGGCCGGCGGGGTCTTCTTCAACGGGATGACCGCCTCCCACCCGGGCCTCCCGTTCGGCGGCGCCAAGCGCTCCGGCTACGGACGGGAGCTCTCCGGCCACGGCATCAGGGAGTTCTGCAACATGACGACGCTGTGGTACGGGCCGGAGGACTGAGGACCGAGGACTGAGGGGCGCGGCGCCGTCGTACGGGAATCGGCCCGGCGAACGCGTGCGGCGGTGCGTTTCCGTCCCGGCCCCGAACGGGTACGTACCGGTCAGGCCGAGTCGGTCAACGGCCAGGTTGGCCGGCTCGACCCCTTGGGGGGCCGGGCGCGGGAGGGCACCTCTGGTGCCCGGCCCTCAGCGGCCTCACGAATCACCAATTCCAGTTTCCCGTACGGAACTTCAGTGCGTCAGGTCCGCCGTGTCCGGCACCGCGAACTCGCACCACAGCGCCTTGCCCGCGCCCCGTGGCTCCGCGCCCCATTCGTCGGCGAGGGCCTCGACCAGCATCAGCCCCCGGCCGGAGGTGGCGGTCTCGCCGGGGCTGCGCCGCCGCGGCCAGCGGCTGGAGCGGTCCTCGACCTCCAGCCGGATGCGGGGCGGGGTGCCGGGCAGCAGCTCCATGGAGACCAGGGCCCCGCTCTCGGTGTGCGTCAGCGCGTTGGCGATCAGCTCGGAGGCGGCGACCTCGATGTTGTGCATGACCGCGCCCGCCCGCCACTGGTCCAGGGTGCGGCGCAGCGCCGAGCGGACCTCCGCGGTGCCCGACGGATCGGCCTGGTGGACATGCAGCCGCAGCCGCGGTGTGGTGACGCCCCCGGTACCGGGCAGCCGGTGCAGCAGCAGAAGGGCCATGTCGTCCTCCGAGCCGGGCTCGGCCCACAGGTGGTCCGAGAGGCGGTCGGCGAGCGCCTCCAGGTCCGTGGGCCCGGCGCGGACCGCCGCGGACAGCGCGTCGATGCCCGCGGAGATGTCCCGGCCGGGCTGCTCCACCAGGCCGTCGGTACACAGCAGCAGCGTCGACCCGGGCTCCAGGAACAGCTGGGTCTCCGGGAAGTGGTCGCGCCCGAAGTGCGTGGCCAGGCCCAGCGGCAGCCCGCCGCGGATCTCCGGCCAGTCGATGTGCCGGGAGCTGTTGCAGATCAGCGGGCCGAGATGACCGGCCCGTGCGATGTGCAGCGCCCCGGACTCCAGGTCGGCCTGGATGTAGGTACACGTCGCGAACCGCTCGGTGTCCAGCTCGGCCAGAAAGCGGGAGGCCCGCACCAGCACGGTCTCCGGGGAGTGTCCCTCGCTGGCGTAGGCGCGCAGGGCGATGCGCAGCTGGCCCATCACGGCCGCCGCGTGGGTGTCGTGCCCCTGCACATCGCCCACCACCAGCCCGGTCCGTCCCTGGGGCAGCGCGATCACGTCGTACCAGTCGCCGCCGATGTCCCGGCCGACGCTCGCCGGGTGGTAGCGGACGGTGACCGCACCGCCGGTGAGCGGCGGCAGCCGGCGCGGCAGCATCGTCGCCTGGAGCCCCGTCGCGAACTCCCGCTCCTGATCGAAGAGCGTCGCCCGCTGCACCGACTGCGCCACGACACCGGCCAGCGCCAGCGCCAGATTCCGGGCCTCCGGCGACTGCACCGCCGGCTCGGTGTTGAACAGCCCCAGCGCACCGATGACGGTGTCCTGCGCGACCAGCGGCAGGAAGGCCGCGCTGCCCGCCGGCAGCAGATGGGTATACGGGCGCAGCCGCGGATAGCGGGCGCTCAGCTCACCGCGGCTGCTGAGGAAGACGGGCCGCCGGGAGCGCGCCGCGTCGGCCAGCGGCAGGGGGTCGTCCAGCCGGGAGGTCACCATGTCGTCGGGCACCTCGCCCTCCAGCCCGGCGGTGGCGATGACCTCGAACCGGTCGTTCTCGACCAGCCCCAGCACCAGCCCGTCCGCGCCGAACCGCCGGGCGCCGCCGGCCCCGGTGAGCACCCGGGTCACATCCCGGACGGACAGCGCACGGGCCAGCGCGGCGGTGGTCTGCTGCACCATCACGGTCTGCCGCTGGCGCTCCTGCTGGAGCGAGCGCAGCAGCGCGGAGTCCGCCAGTTCGCTGGTCGCCTCCCGGACGATGCCGATGATCCGGTACGGCTTCCCGTCCGTGTCGTGCAGGATCCGCCCCTGGGAGTGTGTCCAGCGCTGCGTGCCGTCGCGGCACTGGACCCGGAAGTACGCGCCGTACGACGACTGCCCGTCCAGCAGGGCCTGGGAGAGCGCCTCGTCGAGCCGCAGGCCCTCCTCCGGGGGCACCCGCGTGACCAGGGACATCGGGGCGCCGTCGTATTCGTCGGGACGCAGGTCGAAGACGTCCATGGCACCGGCGTCCAGATCCATGAAGCCGCGGTCCAGATCCCAGTCGAAGGTGCCCATCCGGTTGAGCGACATCCGCTCGCGCAGTCCGATGGGCTCACGGTGCGACACCCCGGAGGTGTCCTCCACGACATGGCGCCACTCCCGGTCGGTGCGGGGGTCGTAGTCCTTGTCGGACGGGTCCAGGGGCGGCGGGCCGGTCATGGCGTGCCGCGTCTCGTGACCCGGTCGCACGGGACCCGCGGGCCCGCTCCTCGCGGGCGGCGGCGCCTCGGGACGGCCGCCTGTGACACCGCGCCGAGCACACCTCGTGCCCTCGGTCGCGGGCCGTTGACCGGGGCCGATATCCACCGGAACGCGGCCATGCGAACACCCTAGGCGCGGGCCGGTGGCCCCGCATGTCCGGTGCCGCCGTAGGGCGAACGCAGAAACGTGGGCAAGGACGCCAGGAACGTACAAGAAAGCGGGACGGGGCGGTCGGCAGTCTCGGAGCATGACCACCGAGAACACCCCCGTACGATTCGACACCAAGATCGCCGTGCTGCTGCGCGAGGATCTGGAGCCCTGGCAGCGGCTGAACGTGACCGCGTTCCTGGTCAGCGGGCTCGGCTCACAGCTCCCCGAGGTCATCGGCGAACCGTACGCCGACGCCGACGACACCCCGTATCTGCCCATGTTCCGCCAGCCGGTCCTGATCTTCGAAGGTACGAAGGAGACCCTGACCGCCGCGCACCGCCGCACCCTGTCCCGCGCGCTTCCGCGGTCGGTGTTCACCTCCGACCTCTTCGGCACCGGCAACGACCGGGACAACCGCGCGGCGGTACGGGCGGTGCCGACGGACCTGCTGGATCTGGTGGGCCTCGCCGTGTACGGCCCGCGCAATGCGGTCGACAAGGTCCTCAAGGGCGCCCGTATGCATCCGTGAGCCGGTCAGCGGAGGTCAGTGACAGGACCCCGGACGTCAATGGCCCGGCTCGGGCTCCCAGGACGAGCTGCCGTGGACGGTGTTGACGGATTCGACGGCGCATCCCATGCGGTCGAGGGCGGCGAGGACCGCGCGGCGGGCCCGGTCGCTGTCCGCCGGCGGGAAGGCGACACGAAGCTGGTGCCCGTAGGCCGTCTCATAGGTCAGCCGCCAGCCGGTCTCCGTGGTGACGAAGTGGTCCTGCCGGTCGCCCTCGTACTCATACGCGCCGCGGTCCGCGGTGGGGGCGAGCGCCTCGCGCAGGATTCGCAGCCGTTCGGCGTAGGGGCGGGGCCCTTCGTCGAGCCGGAGGTAGATGTGGTCGAGTGCGACGGCCGCGTCGAACCAGGGGGCGAGGTCCGGCTCGGGCTGCAGCAGTTCCGAGGTGATACGGCCGCTGAACAGCCCGTCGAGAAAGGCGGCCACCCCGCAGTCGAACCGCTCGTAGTCGTGGTCGCGGGACCAGACGACCACCGGCCATGAGCCGGGCGGCCCAACGGTCAGCCAGCACAGCTGTGTTCCGTCGGCCACCCCCCAGGTGAGGAGCCCGCCCGGTTCCGGGAAGAGGGGGTGGGGGTAGTGCTCGGGCCACATTTCCCGCGACGGACCGAAGACCTCCACGAGGTCCGCCGTGAGCCGGACGGGATTGTCCTCGCCGAACGGTGTGCGCAGACACAGCACCCCCCAGAAGTCGCCGCGTCCGTACGCCTCCACCAGCTGCTTGAAGTCGTCCGGCAGTGCAGTGCCCAGCGCCCGCTCCGCGGCGGCCCAGTCGCCGGTTCCGTTCACCGCCTCGGCGGGCGGCGGTATGCGTTCCATGATGCGGGCCGGGTAACCGGGTGAGTTGATCATGGGGACACTTTAGGGCCGGCGCACGGCGGGCAGGCGGGCCGTCCCGGGGGAGTGCGCCCCGGGACGGCCGTGTTCCTCAGGCGGGTGCCCGTCGTCAGGCGTGCGCCCCGGCCGGTGCCGCCACCGGACGCGTCTGGCGGGTCCGGTGGGCCAGGGTCGCCTTCCGGGTCGCCACATCGACGGTGTACGCGTCGATGGTCAGCCGCGCGCCGGACACCTTCAGCACCATGAACCCGTTGTCGGAGAAGTTCTGCCAGGCCGCCGGGTGCCCGAAGTGCGCCTTGCCGTCCTCGGTCTTGGCCGACGCACCGCACACCACCTGCCGGGTGCCGCCCGTACGGGCCGTCGGCTCCAGGATCTGCAGCGTGTGGTCGTGACCGGAAAGGATCAGATCCGCCCGTCCGCAGACCACGTTCTCGTACATGTCCTTGAGGTGGACGCCGCTGGTGTAATTCCCGATCTCGAAACCGTCATAGGAACCGGCGCTGCCGTGCTTGCCGTTGTTGAGGTACGGGTGGTGTCCGATGACCACCTTCCAGCGGGCGCGCGAGGCCCGCAGCGCACCGTCCAGCCAGCTCCGCTGCTCGCGCATGTACGGCCCGTCCCAGCGGTAGTGCGGGTCGAGCTGGGCCACGTACGACGACCAGGGGATGGTGTCGATGGCGAAGAACTCCACCAGCGGGTCGGCGGCGGGCAGCGGCACGCTGTAGTAACGGCTGGGCATGTACCAGCGCCGGGACGTGGCGGCATAGGCGACCTCGCGGTCACCGCGGGACGGGTCACCTCCGCTGCCGGGGATCAGCCCCGAGCAGTCGTGGTTGCCCAGCACCATCAGCCAGGGCATGTCGATGCCGCTGTTCGGCTTCTCGAACTTGTCCTGGAACTCCGAGTCGTCGTCGGACTCCGGCCCGTTCTCGTAGATGTTGTCGCCGAGACCGACCGCGAGACCGATCCCCTCGGACCGGCAGAGGTCCCGGGCGGCGGCGGCCACCGCGTACTGCGCCTCGTCGCCCGTCCCCGCGTCACCGGTGACCAGGATGGCGAACTCGCCCTTCCCATTGGGATGTTCGGGGAACGGGAAGGCTCCCGGGGCCCCGCCGCGGGGCGCGGCGGACGCGGGCGGCTGGCCCGGCGACGGCAGTACCGCGAGCGCCGCGCCGGCCATCGCGCCGCCCAGCAGGGTCCGCCGGTTCACCCACTGCGGAACGCGCCCCGTCGTCCGCACCGACGGCCCCCCGGCCGCCGTCTCCGACCCGGCCCGCAGCCACTCCCGCTCGGTCATGTCCGCCTGCGGCGGGATCAGTTCGTCATCACACATGTCTGGATTTCTCTCACGGTCGCCGGAGGCGATGGTGACGAAAAGATGAAGCGGAGGTGGACGTATGGCGATCGGCGGGCGTGTTGCTACGCGCCGGTAACCAGGCGTATTCCAGGGGGTATCAGGGGGTGAGCGGTCGCCGTGCCGGAGGGCGGCGAGTCGGAATTCGGCGCTCCCGCCGGCGCTCCGGATCGGACGGGCGGCGCGCCGGGAGACCGGTGAAGATGTCCGGTTTGTTGCCGTGCGGAATTCACGGCCGGTTCGCGAGGCGGCGGAGGGTCCGGCCGAGATGGCGGACGTACTGACGCTGGAAGACCGGGACCAGCGGGCCGCCGAGGCGGGTGAGCGTACGGGCGGGCCGGCTGAAGGCGGTCACCGTGAACCACACCGAGCCGTCCGCGCGCAGCTCGGCGACGAACGCCTCCTCCCCGCACTCGGGATGCCCGTGCCGGGCCCCGTAGCCGAACCCGATGCGGTCCTCCTCGGTCACCGACCACACCACGGTGCACGGCGCCCGCAGCCGCAGCGGGCCGAACCCCAGTGAGACCTCGACGTGCACACCCGGCGCGGCCCTGGGGGCGTCGGCGCGGATGCCGGTGCCGGCCGCGCGGTGCATCCGGAAGGTGGTGATCGCCTCGCCCGCCGCGGTCAGCACCGCACGGCCGTGGCCGAGCGGCAGCTCCTCGTGGAGGTGGTGGTAGCCGGGCGGCAGCGGGGTGCGCCGGGTGCCGCCCTCCTCGGGGTAGTTCAGATCGTGCACGGGGTGCTCCTGGAAGGCGGGGGGAGCGGCGGGCGGCCGCGGAGGCGGGCAGGGTGACGGTACGCCGAACGCGGCGGGGCGTTCAACGCCGCCCGGCCGGCGGGGGGCGGGCCCGTGCGGCCCGGCGTCAGCCGCCGTGACCAGGGCCGGGGCGGCCGGCATCCGGAGCGGTCCCGGGGCGGTCCGGCTCCGTGGACGCCGTGGTCTCCGCGGTCGCCGTGGGCTCCGCCGCCCGGCTCCGGTCCGGTGCTCCGTGCCGCCCCGCCCCCGCGGTGAACCGTGCCGCACCCCGCGTCGCCTCGGGCAGCACCGCCTGTCCGTAACGGAACTCCGCGGCCAGCGCCGACTCCTCGTCCCGGCCCCCCTGGTCCAGGAGGGAGGCGCGGTCGCTGCGCAGACACGCCTGCGGGAAGCGGGCGAGCTCCGCCGCCAGCAACTCCGCCTCCGCGCGCGCCGTACCGGGCGGCACCACGCGGTGGACCAGACCGATGTCCAGCGCCTCCGCGGCCGGGACCGGACGCCCGGTCAGCACCAGGTCCATCGCCCGGCTCGCACCGATCAGCCGCGGCAGCCGCACCGTACCGCCGTCGATCAGCGGCACACCCCAGCGCCGGCAGAACACCCCGAACACCGCGTCCTCCTCGGCCACCCGGAGATCGCACCAGAGCGCCAGCTCCAGACCGCCGGCCACCGCGTGCCCCGCGACCGCCGCGATCACCGGTTTGCCGAGCCGCATCCGGGTCGGCCCCATCGGCCCGTCCCCGTCCGGGGTCACGCGGTTGCCCCGCCCGGTGCCGATCGCCTTCAGATCGGCACCCGAGCAGAACGTCCCGCCCTCGCCCCACAGCACCGCCACCCGGGCACCGTCATCGGCGTCGAACTCCCGGAAGGCATCGGCGAGTTGGCGGGCCGTCTCGCCGTCCACGGCATTGCGGGACGCGGGCCGGGACAGCACCACCGTCGTCACCGGCCCGCTCCGCTCCACGCGTACGGACATCAGGACGCGTTCCCGGCCGCGCCCGGCCGGGCCCGCTCCAGGATCGAGGCCAGATCGGCGCCGGGCGGCAGGGTGCCGAAGGCATGGCCCCACTCCCCGTCGAGCCGCGAGGCGCAGAACGCGTCGGCGACCGCCGGGTGGCTGTGCCGCACCAGCAGCGAACCCTGGAGCACCAGCGCCATCCGCTCCGCCAGCGTCCGCGCCCTCAGCTGCGCCTGCTCCGGATCGCCGAGCCCGCCGAGCAGCTTGCGGACCCCGGCCACCGCCGCGTCCAGCCGCCGGTCGGCGCCCGCCGCGGTCTCCACCTCGGCGAAGAACGCGTCCAGCGCGGCCGGTTCCTTGCCCAGCGCGCGCAGCACATCGAGCGCGGCGACATTCCCCGAGCCCTCCCAGATCGACAGCAGCGGCGCCTCCCGGTAGAGCCGCGGCATACCGGAGTCCTCGACATAGCCGTTGCCGCCCAGGCACTCCAGCGCCTCCGCCGCATGGCTGCTGCCGCGCTTGCACACCCAGTACTTGCCGGCCGCCAGCGCCAGCCGGCGCAGCGCCGCCTCCCCGCCGTCACCGGCCTGCGAGCGGTCCACCGCCGCCGCCAGCCGCATCCCCAGCAGGGTCGCCGCCTCCGACTCGACCGCCAGATCGGCGAGCACCGAACGCATCAGCGGCTGGCGGTCCAGCTCCCGCCCGAACGCCTGGCGGTGCGCGGTGTGGTGCAGCGCCTGCCGCAGCCCGGCCCGCATCCCGGCCGCCGAGCCCAGCACACAGTCCAGCCGCGTCATGTTCACCATCTCGACGATGGTCCGCACACCACGGCCCGGCTCGCCGACCGGCCAGGCCACCGCCTCGTCGTACTCGATCTCGGAGGACGCGTTGGAGCGGTTGCCCAGCTTGTCCTTGAGCCGCATCAGCCGCATGCCGTTGAGCGTGCCGTCCGGCAGCACCCGCGGCACCAGGAAGCAGCTCAGCCCCTCCGAGGTCTGTGCCAGTGCCAGGAACACATCGCTCATGGGCGCCGAGGTGAACCACTTGTGGCCGGTGAGGCGGTAGGTGCCGTCGTTGGCAGGTACCGCGCGGGTGGTGTTCGCCCGTACGTCGGAGCCGCCCTGCTTCTCCGTCATCGACATCCCGGCGATCAGGCCCGACTTGGTCAGTGGCGCCCGCAGCCCGAAGTCGTACGTACGGGCGGCGAGCAGCGGCTCGTACTGCGCGGCGAGCTCCGGCGCGGCCCGCAGCGCGGGCACGGCGGCGTAGGTCATCGAGATCGGACAGCCGTGACCGGCCTCGGCCTGCGACCAGACGTAGAACTTCGCGGCGCGCACCAGATGCGCCCCGGAGCGGCCGTCGGTCCAGGGCGCGGCGTGCAGCCCCTGCTCCACCGCGACGGTCATCAGCTGATGCCAGGCCGGATGGAAGTCGACCTCGTCGATGCGGTGCCCGAACCGGTCATGGGTGTGCAGCCGCGGCGGCTGCTCCTCCGCGCGGCGGGCCTGCTCCTGCACCGCCGCGGAACCGGCCAGCGCGCCGAGCTCGGTCACCTCTCGTACGCCCCACTCGGCGCCGTCCCGGCGCAGCGCCTCCAGCAGGGCCGGCTCGTCCGCCGCGCTGAACCCGGTCAGCGGGGGCGCCTGATTCACGACTTCATGGGTGACGGTCATACCTTGACGTTACAGAAACAGAACAGCTGCGGGAAGACTGTAATGACCGGCGAGCCGCCCTCGCTAGAATTCCGGGCACATATGAACGACGACCAGACCCGCACGCCCGACGATGCCGGGGCCATCGGGGCCGCCGGCCTCGTGCTGCGCCCGCTCACCGCCCGCTCCATCGTGCTGAGCACCCTGCTCGGGCACCACCCGCCCCGGCTGCCCGCGCGCGCCCTGGTGCGGGTCGGCGAGCTCTTCGGTATCGCCGAGGGCACCGTCCGGGTCGCGCTCTCCCGGATGGTGGCCGCCGGCGACCTGCGGCAGACCGACGGCTCGTACGCCCTCACCGCCCGGCTGCTGGCGCGCCAGGCCCGGCAGGACGAGAGCCGCTCGGCGCGCACCCGCTCCTGGAGCGGGGACTGGGAGATCGCCGTCGTCACCACCCCGGAACGCCGCCCGGCGGCCGAGCGCACCGCACTGCGCCAGGCCATGGCGACGCTGCGGCTGGCCGAGCTGCGCGAGGGCAACTGGCTGCGCCCCGCCAACCTCGACCGCCCCCGCCCCGCCGTCGTCACCGACCAGTGCAGCTGGTTCACCGCCACCCCGGACGACGACCCGGCCGCACTCGCCGGCCGGCTGTGGGATCTGCCCGGCTGGGCCACCCGGGCCCGCGCCCTGTCGGCCGCTCTCGACCGGCCCGCCACCCACGCCAACCGCTTCACGGTCGCGGCAGCCGCCCTCCGCCATCTCCTCGCCGACCCCCTGCTGCCCGCCGAACTCCTGCCGGAGAGCTGGCCGGGCGGCCAACTCCGCCACGACTACGCCGAGTTCGAAACGGAACTGCGCGAGCTGCTGCGGCAGTATCTGAGCGACACACCGTAGGCGCTCAGTGCCGGTAGGCGGCCATCGCGATCTCGATGAACGAGCGGATCAACGGGTTGGTGTCGCCGTCGTTCCACACCGCGACCACTCGGCTCGGTGCCATGTCGGCCAGCGGAACCGCCACCAGGTTCTCGGGCAGGTCGTGTCCGAGTGGGGCCAAGCCGACCGTGCTGTTCCAGAGCACGGCATGCAGGCATTCCTGGACGACGCGCACCACCGGGCCCTCGCGCGGCCTTCCGCCGTTCCAGTACGACTGCCAGGCCGGGTCGGTTCCCTGGGGGAACTGGAACCAGCGGCGGTCGGCCAGGTCGGCCGGCCTCAGGTGGTCGCGACGGGCCAGCGGATCGTCTGCGCGCAGTACCGCACCGACCGGATCGGTGCGCAGCTCACGCACCGTCAGGGCGGTCTCGTCGAACGGCGCACGGGTCAAGGCGACATCGACCAGTCCGGTGCGCAGCCCGCAGGTCGGGTCGGTCAGGTCGGTGTCGCGGATGCGGATCTCGACGCCGGGGTGGCTGCGGCGGAAGACGGCCGCCAGCCGGCTGATGCCGGGGTCGGTGCCGTCGCCCAGGATGCCGATGGTGAGGGTCGCGGTGCCGGCCGCCGCGGCAACGCGGACGCGGACGCGGTCGGCCTGGTCGAGCAGGGCCCGCGCTTCGTCGAGCAGCACTGCCCCCACCGGGGTGAGCGTGACGCCGGCGGGCGAGCGGGCGAACAGCAGGGCGCCGGCCTCGTTCTCCAACTGCTTGATCGCCCGGCTCAGCGGCGGCTGGCTCATGTGCAGCCGGGCGGCGGCCCGGCCGAAGTGGAGCTCTTCGGCGACCGCCACGAAGTAGCGCAGGGTGCGTAGCTCCACGCTGCAACGATACCCGCAAGGTATCGGCGTGGCGGAACAGGTCTTGGACACCCGCAGGGCTCTGGCGGTGCACTCGGAACATGACCGACGAAGCGAAGACCAGTGAACCGCAGGCCGGCCCCGACGTATCGGTGACCGGCCCCGACGACGGCGAGATGATCGTCATGGGCACCACGCGCATGCGCGTCCTCGAAGACGGCAGCCACACCGGGCACCGCCTGGGGATCGCCGAGTCCGTCCTCGCCCCGCACACCCCCGGACCGCCGCAGCACCGCCACGCCCGGCACGA
The DNA here is from genome assembly GCF_042746015.1 of Streptomyces sp. NPDC058773. Lineage (NCBI taxonomy): Bacteria > Bacillati > Actinomycetota > Actinomycetes > Kitasatosporales > Streptomycetaceae > Streptomyces > Streptomyces sp. NPDC058773. The sequence continues at coordinate 26,991 of NZ_JBHYPE010000033.1, read as the reverse complement.
CGAGGGCTTCTACATCATCTCCGGCACGGTGCGGTTCACCGTCGGGGACAAGGACCACGACGCGACCCCGGGCACACTCGTGATGGTCCCACCGGGCGCCCCGCACACCTTCGCCAACCTGACCGACCAACCCGCCGTCATGCTCAGCACGTTCACCCCCGACCTGTATGTGCAGTACTTCCGGGACCTCCAGAGCATGACCGCCGACGGCAGGCCGCCGACACCCCAGGCCACCATCCGCACGATGAGCCGCTACGCCACCGAGCCCGCTACCGACTTCGCCTGAGGCCGGCGGGCCCCGGGCGGGCCTTTACCCGTGGGCGCTGATCACGCCGCCTGCGCTGAGCACGATGGACACGCCGTTGGCGTCGAGCCCGGCGTCGTGCCCCTTCGTCTCCATCGTGGCCAGGACCGCACCGCGGGGTCGAAGTCCCCCCGGGTCAGTTGGTGTCGCTGTTTCCTCGATACGGCACCCACTCTGCTCGGGGCTCCTAGTGCAGGGCTGCCACTCCGCTAACGTCCTGCTCACACGTGTGGGGGGAAGGTCATGACGCCCAGTGGGGCCTGAAGTGCCAGGTCGCGGCGGCCCAGTCGGGACGTGGGGAAGTCGGGCTCGCTACGGGCGTCCCGCCCCCCCCCGCTCAGCTTCCGGGCAGTTTCTCCTGCAGCCAGTCGAAGACGACCTCGCAGTGCTGCTGCGGGGCCATGGGGGAGCAGTGCAGCTGTGCGCCGGTGGCCGCGGTGAGCTTCACATAGTCCTTGGGGGACGTGAGCTTCTCGAACAGCTGGCGCGGCTGCCCGGGGTAGAACTGCTCGAAGTCGTAGTCGAGCACCAGCGTCGGCATCTTGATGCGGCTCACGACGTCCGTGATGTCCAGTGACCTGACCAGGTTGGCCGGGGTCCAGAAGTCGGTGAACATCTTGCCCTGACGGGCCGCGAGCATCGCCGGAATCGAGAAGGGTTCGAAGCGCTTCTTCAGCGTCGCGGCCTCGGGCGGTGACAGTGCGGGAACGACCTCTTTGTTCCAGATCTCGTTGGTCTTCGCCTTGTCCGGGGTGAGGATCTGCCGGATCTCCGGAGGGAAGCCCAGCCAGGGGGAGAGCACACCGGGCATCGCCACCAGGGCGGCGATCCGGTGCTCGAAGGCCGCCGCCCGGGGAGCCAGGTCCCCGGCCATGCTCAGTCCGGTCAGGGCGATCCGGCCGGTGTCCACGTCCTTGCGGGCGGACAGCCAGTCGACGATCGGCGTCACGACCGTCTCCCAGCGCGGGGTGAAGACCACCTGGTCGACGAAGAGCAGATGGCCCTGCCCGGGTCCGTCGTAGACCAGGGCGTTCCAGCCGCGCTGGAGAGCGGCCGCGACGCCGTAGGTCCACATGTCGACGTTCTGTCCGTCGCTGCCGTTGGTGAGGATCACGGTGGGGCGCCGCTCACCGGAGTCGTCCGGGCGGAAGAACCACACCGGCAGTGGGGTCTTCCCGTACGGGATGCGCGCCGTCGCCGGAACCGGGTCGCACCGCTCGCAGAACGCGTCCCAGGAGTCGCGTCCCGCCTGGTACAGCGCCTCCTCGCTGCCGGGGGAGTCGGAGCCGAGGACGAAGAACAGCGCCTGGGCGTAGTACTGCGCGGCCCGCAGGGCGCGGAAACGGGTGGTCTCCTTCCCGGGGGTGCCGTGGGCGGGGGGCTTCTGCAGCTGGTCGCCGAGCTGTTTGAAGGTCGCCGTGTAGGACTGCGCGGAGAGACCGGCCTTGTTCACCGTGTTCACGGCGGTGAGCACTTCGCCCACTTCGGAGGCGCCGTAGCCGGACCCGCCGAGGGCGAAGAGCCCGTTGAAGTTGAATGCGGGGTCCTTGAAGAGCGTCATCACGCCGGGCGTGGGGTCGCTCGCCGAGGCGTAGGCGCGGGCGGTGCGACGCTCGGTGGGCGCCGTCGCGGGCGACGCGCTGCAGCCGGCGGCCAGAAGGGCCCCGGCCCCGCCGACGAGCCCGGTCAACGTGGTGCGGCGGGTGGGACCGGCGGCGCGGTCAGCCGATACGTACGTCATGCGGCCCGAACGTACGAGCCGCGCTCCCCGGCCCCCCTCTGCGACACCCGGCCTTCGCCCGAACGCCACGCCCGGCAGCCCCGGTCGGCACCGCCGGTCAGGAGCCTGCCGGAACCCGCTGCGGCCCCGGAGACCGTCAAGTACGATCAACGGCCCGGACGGCCTGAGTTGGCCCAGTGGAACGCGCGCCGCACCGGCAGAAAAGCGTTGGCGGCGCTCAGGACCGCTCCGCCCCTCCGACCGCCTCTCTTGGAGACACACACCTATGACCACTCCGCCATCCCCTGGCGCGCCCAACGGTCCGGCACCCACGTATCCGGCGGGTCAGCCGGCGGGATATCCGGGAGGACAGCCCGCGGGTTATCCGGGGGGATACCAGGCGGGTCAGCCTGCTGGTTACCCGGCGGGGCCGACTGCGGGGCAGCCTCAGGGCCAGACTGCGGGTTACCCGGCGGGTCAGCCTGTCGGTTACCCGGCGGGGCCGGCCCCGGGTCACCCTCAGGGGCAGCCCGTGGGATACCCGGCGGGCCCGCCCCAGGCCTACGGGCACCCCGGCTACGGCCAGGCGCCCGGATTCCCGGCCGCCCCGGCCCCCGCGCCCGGATGCCGGGGCTGCGGGGCACCGGCCGCCGAGAACTTCTCCGTCCGGGCCCACGAGGGCCTGCTCGTGGTGATGCGCTTCCACAAGCTGGACGGCCCCTTCTGCCGGAGCTGCGGCCGGTCGGTCGTACGGCAGATGACCACCCGGACCCTGTGTCTGGGATGGTGGAGCCCGCTGTCCCTCGTGGCGTTCACACCGTTCACGCTTCTCTGGAACCTGATCGCCCACCTGAAGTTCAGCAAACTGCCGCAGTCCGCGCCCGCGCCGGGCCGGCAGCCGATGGACGAGGGGGTGCCGGTGCTGCGGCGGCCGTTGGCCTATGTGGCGCTGATCCCGCTGGCGTGGGCGATATGGGTCATCACCGGGGCGATCATCTACGGCGGCTGACCAGCGGGGCAGGGTCCGCTGACCACCCGGCGGTCCGCTGATCACCCGGGCCGGCCGGGAGGCCCGTGCGTAGCGCAGAGTGATCAGCGCCTCGTCGGCGAGGCCGCGCAGGAAGTCATGGTGCGGCGCCTCGGCGGGACCGCGACAGTCTGCGCAAACCACGCAGACCGCGCAAAAGGCCCACTCGTCAAAATTACCGATTCAGTGCGACGAATCACCATGAGCCTCCGCCGCCAGGCCCGATATGCCGGACCTCGGCAAGATCCATCCGGGCCTGGCCGGGGCGTTCGAACGGCGGTTTGTATCCTCGGCAGGCAGTACCGAAGCCCCGGGCGCCGTCCCGCGGCGCCACCGGCCTGAGAGGAAACACCATGACCACCGAGCTGAGCGCCGATGCCCTGAGCGGGCTCCTCGAGCGGGCCCGCGCGGACTACCAGGACCTTGCGGGGCGTGGGCTCTCGCTGAATCTCACCCGGGGCAAGCCGGCGCCCGAGCAGCTCGACCTCTCCGAGGAGCTGCTGAGCCTGCCGGCCGGGCGGCACACCGCCGCCGACGGTACGGATGTGCGCAACTACGGCGGCCTGCAGGGCCTGTTGGAGCTCCGGGAGATATTCGCCGGTGTGCTCCAGGTGCCGGTCGGGCAGCTGCTCGCGGCGGGCAACTCCAGCCTTGAGCTGATGCACGACTGTCTGGTGCACGCGCTGCTGAGCGTGCTGCCGGGAGCCGAGTCGCGGTGGGTGGACCAGGAGCGGATCGCGTTCCTGTGCCCGGTTCCGGGCTACGACCGGCACTTCGCGCTCTGTGAGCGGTTCGGCATCGAGATGATCCCGGTGCCGATGACCGCCGAGGGGCCGGACATGGCGGCCGTGGAGCGGCTGGTCGCCGAGGACCCGGCCGTCAAGGGCATCTGGTGCGTGCCGAAGTACAGCAACCCGGACGGTGTCTCCTACAGTGACGCGACCGTGGCGCGACTGGCCTCGATGAGCACCGCCGCGCCCGATTTCCGGATCTTCTGGGACAACGCGTACGCCGCGCACCACCTCACCGACGAGCCCGCCGAGATCGCCGATCTGCTCGCCGCCTGCGCGGACGCCGGGAACCCGGACCGGGCGTTCGTGTTCGGCTCCACCTCGAAGATCACCGCGGCGGGCGCCGGCGTCGCCTTCTTCGGCTCGTCGACCGCGAACGTGGAGTGGCTGCTGGCCAACAACTCCAAGCGGTCGATCGGCCCGGACAAGGTCAACCAGCTGCGGCACGCCATGTTCCTGCGGGACGCCGACGGGGTGCGGGCCCACATGGAGCGCCAGCGCGCCCTGCTCCAGCCGAAGTTCGAGGCGGTCGCCCGCATCCTGGAGGCGGAGCTCGGCGGCACCGGACTCGCCCGGTGGACCGACCCCAAGGGCGGCTACTTCGTCACCCTGGAGGTCCCGGACGGCTGCGCCAAGGAGGTCGTCCGCCGGGCCGCCGAGGCCGGCATCGTGCTGACCCCGGCCGGCGCCACCCACCCGTACGGCGACGACCCGCGCGACGCCACGATACGGATCGCGCCCAGCTACCCGGGACTCGCGGAGCTGGAACAGGCCATCGAGGGCCTCACCGTCTGTGTCCGGCTCGTGGGCTACGAGCAGCAGGCCGGCTGAGCCGCGCCATGCGTCCGGCCGGTGCGGCTCAGTCCGCGCCGGCCGGCCCCTGGGGGCGATACGGCGGGAGCCTTCATGGAGGTGACCGTAGTGGCCCGCCGGGGCGCGTTCAGAGCGGCAGGACGGACACCGGGACCGGTGCCGTGAACGGTGCGCCCGCGGGCTGCAGCGTCCCGGTCCGCGCGTTCACCGAGAACACCGTCACCGACCCCGACTTCTGGTTCGCCGCGAACAGCCACCGCTGATCCGGCGAGAAGGCGATCTGCCGGGGGAAGTCCCCGCCCACCGGCACGGTGTCCAGCAGCCGCAGCCGGGCCCCGCCCGCCTCCACGGCATAGCGGGTCAGGCTGTTGTGGCCGCGATTGGCGAGATAGGCGAAGCGGCCGCCCCGGGTGACCAGGAACTGGGCGGGAAAGCTGGTGCCCGGACCGGTGCCGGTGGACTGCGGTGCGCCGGGCGTCAGCCGTCCGCTGCGGCGGTCGTAGCGGCAGACCACGGCCGTGTTGTCGACCTCGTTCGCGAGGTACGCGAAGCCGCCCGAGGGATGGAAGGTCAGATGCCGGGGACCGGCGCCGGGCCGCAGCGTCGCGGACGAGACCTGGGTGAGCTTTCCGGCCGAGGTGTCGAGGCGGTAGGTGTAGACGGTGTCGTTGCCGAGGTCCACGGCCAGCACATGGCGGCCGTCGGGGGCGGTGAGGATCTGGTGGGCGTGCGGCCCGTCCTGTCCGGGGCCGGGCGGCGGGCTGGAGTGGGTGACCAGATCCGTGCGCTCGCCCAGGGCGCCGGTGGCCGGGTCGACCGGATGCACGGCGACGCTGCCGGAGAGGTAGTTGGCGCTGAGCAGCCAGCGGCCGCCGGGATGCACCGACAGATGACAGGGGCCCGCGCCACCGGTGGACCGGGTGTTGAGCACCGCCGGATGGCCGTCCGGCCGCAGCGCCAGCGCGGTCACCGCGCCCTGCTCCTGCTCGTCGACCGCGTAGAGGGTCCGGCCGGACGGCGCGAGGGCGAGGTAGGACGGATCGGCGACGCCGGTGACCACCCCGCCGGCGGTCAGCTGCCCGGTCCGGGTGTCGTACGTGCCGTATCCGACACCGGTGCCGCCGCCCGGCACCGAGGTGTAGGTCCCCAGGAAGAACGGCCGGATACGGGGCGGATGCGGCTGCCGGCGGCGGGCGGCCCCGTCGGGTTCGTCGTCGCCCAGTGACCGCAGGCCCGTCCCGGCCGCCGCGGCCACCCCCAGCCCCGCGACGGTGCCGAGGAACCGCCGTCGGCGCGCCCCGGTCCGCGTTCCTGTGCCTTCTGCTCCCATGCCACACCTCGGTGCTCGCGGTCGGTGGCCCGTGATCGGGTGGTCGTCAGCAGGGTGTCCCGTCCCGCCCGGCCGCGGCAAGCAGGGCACCCCGCCGGGCGCGGTGCACGGCACCCGCGCGCTCTTCCCTGAGAGGGATAACCCTGACGTGCCCCTACATCCCCAAGATGACCATGAACCCCCGCCGTAGCACTCGAGGCGTACGGCAGGACCCATACGCGGACGGATGAGTTGGCCCCCTCACCGCCCGTAGGTTGTTGATCAAGGCACCGAGTTGAATGAGAGGGCCACGGATCTATGTACGGCAAGGCATTCGCCCCGGAATATCAGGGCGAGTTGGGCGCGGCTCTGGGCGTGAACTCCTCCTACGAGGAGGTACTGGCGACGGCGAGCCGGGCGCACGCTGACGCAGGCACCCCGCTGGAGCGGTCCCGGGCCGCGCTCGCGGTCGCCGAGGCCAACCGCCGGCTCGGCCGGGTCGAGGCGGCAGGCGACGCCTGGCGGGACAGCTACCGCAGCGCCCGCACGGCTGGTGACGCGGGCGCCATGGCCTGGGCGCTGTGGAGCGGCGGCACCCTGGCCCGCCAGTGCGGGACCCTGCCGCTCGCCCGCCGGCTGCTCACTCATGCCGTCGCGCTGGGTGCTGACAGCGGTGACCGCCTCGCCCACGGCTACTCGCTCGCCGGCCTCGCCGAAACCGGCCGTATACAGGGCGACTACGCCGCGGTCGCCGAGCTGCACGAGCAGCTGCTCGAACAGGGCCGGGCACACGGTGAGGCCCGGCACATGGTCTGGGCGATGTCCGGCATAGCCCAGATGCACCGCAACACCGGCGGCTACGACAAGGCCCTGGAGCTGTTCGAGGAGTCCGCCCGGATCGCCGCCGACGCCGATGACTTCCGCGGCCGTGCCTGGTCGCTGCGCGGCGTCGCCGACGTCCTGTCCGTACAGGGCGAGACGGACCGGGCGCTGACGCTGCTGTCCGAGGCGGAGGCCATCTGCCGCGCCATGGACCTGGCGAGCGCCCTCGCCTACAACCACAAGATGCGCGCCAACGTCTTCTACCGGGCGGGCCGTTACGAGTCCGCGCGGGAGACCTACACCCTCTCGCTGGGGGAGTTCAGCGAGATGCAGGAGCCCCGCGGAATGGCCCTCTCCCGGCTCGGCCTCGCCAAGTCCCGCGCCCGCCTCGGCCGCGACCAGGACGAGACGCTGGCCGAACTCGACGCTCTGGAAAAGGACTTCAAGCGCATCGGGCTGCATCACGCGCGCGATATGGTCATCGCCTTCCGGGCAGAGCTGACCGCGCCACCGGCGGCAGAAACTCCCGCTCCTCGGTGCGATGCCACCACGCCCCGGTATCCCGCAGTTCCCGCCAGGTCGTGAAGCGGTAGCGGAAGACCCGGGCCCTGATCCGGGCCGGCGGCAGCTCGGGGAACGGATTGCCGCGCAGCAGCCGCAGGGTGTCCCGGTCGTTCTCCAGCAGCCGTGACACGAACGGCAGGAACCAGGCCCGTGCGTAGGCCGGCGACAGCGCGGCGAACCACATCAGCCAGTCCAGCCGCAGGTGATACGGAGCGAACTGGCGCGGCAGCCGGCGCACCTCGCCCGGCTTGCCGTGGAACTCGTAGGCGCGCCAGACGGTGTCCGGCCCGGTCACCGCGTCCGCCGTCCCCTCCACCACGATCTCCCGGCGCACCCGCGTGATACTGCCGAACGCGCCGTACGAGTTGACCAGATGGAGCGACTCGTACGACGTGTTCATCAGCTGCTGACGGGCCAGCAGATTGCGGGCCGGCCGGTAACTGAGCGCGAGGACCCCGGCGGTGGCGAGGAGGACCAGGACCTCGAACCAGACGGGCGGCGCCGGGAGCGGTGCGGAGGGCCCCGCCCACAGCGGGGCCGCGGCCGACGCGGCGAGCGCGATGGTCACCCAGTTCAGCCAGGCGAAGTTGCCGGACAGCACCAGCCACAGCTGGGTGACGATCATCGCGACCGCCGCCCACCCGGCGACCGGCTGCGGCGTGAACAGCAGTACCGGCACGGCGAGTTGGGCGACATGGTTGGCGGCCACCTCGACCCGGTGCAGAGGCCCCGGAAGACGGTGGAAGAACCAGCTCAGCGGCCCCGGCATCGGCTGGGTCTCGTGGTGGTAGTAGAGGCAGGTCAGATCCCGCCAGCAGCTGTCGCCGCGCATCTTGATCAGCCCGGCACCGAACTCCACCCGGAACAGCACCCAGCGCAGCAGCCACATGACGGTCACCGGGGGAGCGGTCCGGTCGTTGCCGAGGAACACCGCCAGCGAGCCCGCCTCCAGCAACAGCGATTCCCAGCCGAAGGCGTACCAGGTCTGCCCGACGTTCACGATGGACAGATACATCGCCCACAGCACGGCCCACAGCACCATCGACGCCCACAGCGGCACGGCGTCCGCGGCCCCCGCCGCCACGGCCGCGGCGAGCAGGGCCCCGCCCCACGACCACAGGGCGAAGAAGCGGTCCGAGTAGTGCCGGTGGAAGACCGAGGGCGCCGCGCGGAACGGCACCGTCGCCACGTACGCGGGCACCGGCAGCATGCCGCGCGCACCGATCAGTGCCCGGAACTGCCGCACCGCCGCGAGGAAGGCGACCAGATAGAGAACGGCCAGCATGCGCTGGAAGACCAGCCGCCCCAGCCAGTAACCGGAATCGGAGAACCAAGCCACCCGCCCATGGGTAGCACCGTGGCCGCGCGCGCTGCGACACGGCGCGCGGCCTCGGTGGCTGGATCCGCTCGCTCACTCTCCAGCGTAGGGAACCGGGCGAATGCAGCAACCGCGGGGCCGTTCGGGTGAGTGATGCGCATCACACATTCCGCCCCTCCCCCCGTCATTCACGGGCGGCGGTATTCGTACTTTCCGAGGACTTGACTTTCTCCCCGGAAAACGTCGAGCGCGCCGCGTGCGGCGTCGTTACTCTGAGGGGCGACGGACGACCTTTCTGGGAGACGCCAACACCATTGGCCCGTCGCGGGAACGCCACAAACCTTGGCTGACCTCCCGGTTTGTGAACAAGGCGCCACCGCGTCGGAACCAATACCTCGATGAAGGAGTGCGTGGTGGCATTGCACAAGGCTCAACACAAGCAGCCCCGTGTGAAGCGGGGCGAGCGGCCAGGCCGGATCAAGGAAGTCCGCAATCTGGAAGTCTGGGACCGATGTGCCCCGGTGCGCCTGGCCGGCTGTGACGACGACCCCGCCGAGCCGAATATCTTCCGCGGCATCGACTGATCGGCTGATCGCAGGTGTAGCCCGCCCTGCCTCCCGGCCCTGCCCCTGGGATATCTCCTCCGGGGTCAGGGCCGGCGCCCGAGCAGACACAACAGCCGGGTGAGATCATCGGCGTCCGCCGGGGGCTGTACCGCCGGGGCGAACAGCCCGGAGGCGGCGAGCCCCGGGGCGTACGGCTCCACCTCGCGCAGTGCCGCCGTCGCCAGCGGGCCGGGCGGCCGCTCCTCGGCGCCGATCGCCCGGGACAGGTCCCAGGTGTGCACCACCGCCGTCCCGCACCAGGCGGGGCACCCACAGCTGTTCGGCGGTGAGGTGGTTGACCAGGTCGCGCACCGACCAGTCCGTACGGTCGACGGTGGTTGCCACCGGCGGGCCGGAGAAGGAATCGTTGTCCCAGCTCCGGGCCGTCAGTCCGGTGCCGGTGCCGGCGGGCGCCGCGGCCGGTGGCGCGAGGGTGAGCCGGATGACGCTCGCGCGCGGATCGGTGGCCGGACCGGACGGTGTGAGGTCGAAGCCGTCCCCGGACCGGGCTACCCGCACCGGCTGGGAACTGCCCAGCACCCGGGCCGCGGTGATGCCGAACGGCGCCCTCGTGGTGAGGTGGAGCGCGGCGCCGGCGGCCGGCCAGGAGGTGACGGCTGCGTACAGCGCGTCGCCCCGGCGGGGTGTTGCGACGACCACTAGAACTCAAGGCCGGGGCGGGGGCGTCGCGGCGGCCACCGGGCCGACGGCCAGCAGCAGGGCGACCGGCAATCCCGCCAGTCCCAGCAGCCCGAATCGTCCTGTGCGGCTGTGCATCGCTCGCTCCTCGGGTCAGTTGGTCGCATACGTGCCTCCTGTGGCATCCCGCATGGTGCAGTCCCGGCACCCTCATCGGAAGGCCCGGGGGCGATAGACATCGGAGCACCATGGGGGAGTGGCGGAAGAGTTGGGGGATCTGATGAGCAGCGGGGCGGGAGACCTCGGATCTCAGCGGGGCTCCGGGATATGGCCGAGAAAGGGGAGTCGATGGCTGATGAGGGGCTGACGCAAAATCAGCGCCCTGGCGGGGCAGGCCGCTTGCCGGTTCAATGAGCCGTCCGGTCGCACTCTCTGGAGGCACCATGGAAGCCGTCGCCCGATCCGCCGCCGACGCCCCGGCCATCCGTTGCGCGGGCCATGAACGCGACTATCCGGCCTTCCTCGAACGTGCCGCACGGATCGCAACAGGCTTGCTGGAGTGGGGTGTTGAGCCAGGCGACCGGATCGCCGTGGTGATGCGCAACGAGCCCGCCCATCTGGAGATCACCGCCGGTGCCGCTCTCCTCGGGGCCTCGGCGGTACCCGTCAACTGGCACTTCCGGCAGCACGAGCTCCGGCATGTGCTCACCGACAGCGGCAGCAAGGTCGTCTTTGTGCACACCGACCTGCTTCCCGCGGTATCCGCCGTGCTGCCCGACGGCGTACGGATCGTCGAGGTGGCGCTCCCGGCCGGTGTCGCGGCCGCCTGTGGGACCGCCCTGCCGCCGCCCACCGGCGCACACCCCCTGCTCGACCCCTGGCTGGAAGGCTGCGCGCCGCTGCGGAAGCCCGCCGAGGAACGGCCGCCCACCATCATCTACAGCTCCGGAACCACCGGACAGCCCAAGGGAGTTCTGCGCGAACCCGTCGCCGCGGACCGGCTGGCGGAGGCCGTGCAGCGCTTCCTGGAGTACTTCGCCGTCGCCCCCGGGGGCCGTACGCTCATCCCCGCCCCGCTCTACCACGCCTCGCCCAGCCAGCACGCCGTCCTCGCGCTCGCGGCCGGTCTGGACATCACCCTGATGCCCCGCTTCGACGCCGAGGAGTTCCTCCGGCTGATCGCCCGGTACCGCATCGAGCAGGTCCAGGTCGTGCCCACGATGTTCGTCCGGCTGCTGCGGCTGCCCAAGGACGTCCGCGAGCGCTACGACCTGTCCTCGCTCACCTCGGTCGTGCACGCCGCGGCGCCCTGCCCGCCGCATATCAAACACGCCATGATCGACTGGCTGGGGCCGGTGCTGCGGGAGTACTACGGCGGCAGCGAGACCGGGGCCGTGACCTGGTGCGACAGCGCGGAGTGGCTGGCCCACCCCGGTACGGTCGGCCGGGCCGTCGGCACCTGCGGGGCCGCGGTCCTCGGCCCCGACGGGGAGCCGCTGCCGACCGGTGCTACCGGCGACATCTACCTCAAACCCGGTGATGACTGGCCCCGGTTCACCTACCTCGGCGATCCGGACAAGCGCGCCGCCATGGAAGCGCCGGGCCTGCCCGGATACGTCACCATCGGGGACATCGGCCACCTCGACGCCGACGGATTCCTCTACCTCAGCGACCGCCGCAACGACATGGTCATCTCCGGCGGCGTCAACATCTACCCCGCGGAGATCGAGGGCTGTCTGCTCGCCCTCGACGGGGTCCGGGACGTGGCGGTCTTCGGCATCCCCGACGAGGAGTTCGGCGAGGTCCTCGCCGTCCACCTGGAGACCGAACCCGGCGTGCTGCTCAGCGCCGAGACGGTGCGGGACCATGTCGGCGCGCGGCTCGCCGGGTACAAGGTCCCCCGGGCCGTGGTCTTCGAGGAGCGGCTGCCGCGCGATGAGTCGGGAAAGCTCTTCAAGCGGCTGCTGCGGGACCCCTACTGGGCGGAGCAAGAAGGCACGATCTGAACGGTGCACCCCGGGCGGACGCGATCTGGACGACGTGGCCCGCCCGGCCTCCGCGCCGAGGATCAGCAATTCCCTCCGTCCAGGAGGGGAATCAGCTGCTCCTCCTCGTAGACGAGATGGTCTTCCACCTCCTTTGTGAGGCGCTCGACTTCGGAGAGCACCCGTTGCAGGTCCGCGTCCTCGGTGGAAATGACCTCTTGCAGGGCGGCGAGAAGGACCGCGAGTTTCTCGTGCTCCTGCTCCATGCGCTCCAGGGCCGGGGCGAGTTCGGGATGATGCCGGCCGAGCATCGGAAACATTCCGGCGCTCTCACCGGTGTGGTGATTGTGCAGCCCCTGGCAGAGGGCCAGACAGTTCACCCGGAGCTGGGCACCGAGACCCGGGCCCGATGCGGCGATTTCCTGGCGTATCAGGGCGAGTTCCCGGCGGAATCCGTCGTGCACGGCCTTGAGCGCCGCCCCTGCCGAAGCGGCGCGGATATTCGGCGGCCCGGCCGGAATCTCCTCCAGGGCCACCACGGGCAGGACGCGCGTCGTCTTCGCCTGATATGCGGACCAGCCGGGATCTGCCTCGGCCGCGCGGGCGAAGGCGGCGTCGCGGGCGGCGCCCTCCAGGACCACGGCCTGCGCCTCGTAGGTGAAGACGCCCGCCTCGACGGTGACCCGGGGGTGAGCCACCAGGTTGTGGTACCAGGCCGGATGCCTCGGGGCGCCCGCGGCCGAGGCGATGACCAGGACGCGTCCGCCCTCGTCGGGAAGGTAGCCGAGCGGGGTGGTGTGCGGGGCGCCGGACCGCGCACCCGTAGTGGTCAGCAGAAGCAGCCGGCCGCCCTCGAAGGGGCCGCCGACACGTCCGCCGTTGGCACGGAACTCCTCGATGATCTGTCGGTTGAAATCGATCGGCATATTCGGTGTGTTCTCCAGGATGGGGAGTGCGGGTGAGCCCGCGGAAGAGAAGAGTGCGGGCAGGGTGAAGGGGCCACGGTGGAAAGGCAGGAGGCCGTGGCGGAAAACCGTCGCAACGCCGGATGGGAATGGCGGAAACCGACGGTGGAAAGGGAAAGGGGCGCGCGAGTACGCAGAAAGGCATGCGGAAGAAGCCGCGCGACAGGATGGAACCCGTGCATGCGCGGACCGAAGCCGCAAGCAGCAGTAGAAAGGAAGAACGCGCAACGCGCGAAACTGAAAGAGCGGAGGGGCGGGCCTCTTGGCGCCCGCCGGGCGGTCACGTGGTGACCGGGAACCTCACTCGCTCATGGCACATGGCCGACCCGGTAGTCACGATGCCAAAGGTAATGGCATAAAGCGGCGAAGGCAATGGCGAGTTGAGGTTCTCTCAGGAGTCGGGGTCGCCGTCGTCGGAGCACACCGTGGGCCCGTGGACGCCAAATGTCGGCAGCACCAGCGCGAGGCGCGTACGCCGCCCTCGTGTCGAAGTCGCCGAGTACGACCGTGCAGGGTCACAACTCCTGGTCACGCGGCAGCCCATTCACCTCCTCTTCCTGCGCCCCGCCCCGCCGTGTCTTACCCCGGAGGTAATCGCCCCGTCCCCCGACGCCTGGAACCGTGGAGGGCACCGCACCACCGACGCACCGGGAGGCAGCTCATGACCGCATACGCCCTCGCCCACCTCCGCCCCACCGCCCCGCACCCGGAGGTCTTCGAGTACATCGAGAAGATCCAGGCGACCCTGGACCCGTTCGGCGGCCGGTTCCTCGTCCACGGCGCCGAAGTGGAGGTCAAGGAGGGCAGCTGGCCCGGGGCCCTCGTGGTCATCGGCTTCCCCGACATGGACCGCGCCCGCGGCTGGTACGAGTCGCCCGCCTACGCGGAGATCCTGCCGCTGCGCACCCGGCACATCGACGGCGATCTGGTGCTGGTGCCTGGGGTGCCCGACGGCTACGACCCGGCCGTCACGGCGGCGAAGCTGCGGGCGGCGGCTGCCGGATGAGGTCCGGCCGGGTGCCCGCCGCATTGTCGTCCCCGCCCGTGACCGGCCGCGTGCTCCCCCGCTAAGGTCTCACCAACAGCGCAGGTGGAACCGCTTCCACAGGGTGCCGGGGGCCAGCCTCCCCGGGGGGAGGACACAGAGCGACATGAGCCGCCGTTCCCATGGGTTAATGGCCGTCTGGGCCGAGGCGCAGCGGCAGCAGCAGCGCCGGCTGGAAGCCCAGCGCCGCGCGCGAGCCCAGCAGCAGCGCGACCAGGAACGGCAGGCCCGGGACGCCGAACGCGCCATGGCGCGGATGCACCGCGAGCGACAGGCCGCCTACCGGCAGCAGCGCGAGGCCGACGCCCGCCGCCGCACCGAGGAACTGGACGGCCGGGTCGCCGCGCTGACCGGTCTGCTCGCCGAGGGCTGCCGCGCCCCCGCGTTCTCCCCGGACGCGCTGCTACGTCCCGAGCGCATCGCGGAGTTCGCGCCCGGCGCCCTCGCCACCCCGGTCCCGATGCCCGACCCGGCGCGCTACCAGGCGCCGCCGGGCGACTGGCAGGTCGGCGCCCGCCGTGACCGCGCCCGGAGCGAGGCCCGCGCCCGCTACGAGCAGGACCGGTATGCCGCGCAGGCCGCGGAGAGCCGGCGGCAGGCCCAACTCGCGGCCTACCGGCAGCAGTACGACCAGTGGGCCACCGGCACCCTGACCGAGATCCGGGCGCACAACACCGGCATGGCGGAGCTGCTGACGGGCCTGCGCGACGGCGACCCGGACGCGGCCGTCGAGTACTTCTCCGCCGCGCTGTACTCCTCCACCGCCTGGCCGGAGGGCTTTCCCCGGCAGCTCGCCGCCGCGTACGACCCGATGGCCCGCCAGCTCGTCCTGGACTGGGAGCTCCCGGGTTACGACATCGTGCCGGAGACCAAATCGGTCCGGTACATGCCCACCGCCGACCAGGAGAAGGAGACCGCCAGGCCGGCCGCGCAGCGCCGGGCGCTCTACCGCGATGTCCTGGCCCAGAGCGTGCTGCTGGTGCTGCGCGACCTCTTCGCCGCCGACACCTACGGCACGCTGGACTCGGTGGCCCTGAACGGGTTCGTGGACGACGTGGACCCGGTGACCGGCCGCCCGGCCCAGGTGTGTCTGGCGACCGTCATGGCGCCCCGCAGCGCCTTCGACACCTTCCACCTCGCGCAGGTCAGCGCGGTGGAGTGCCTCACCGAGGGACTGCGCGGCCAGCTCTCCGCACGCCCCGACCAGCGGACCGCGGTACGCCCCGGACGCCTGCCCGCCGATGTCGGGGGCGAGGTCGTCGCACACGGCGCCGACAGCGAACCGGATCTGTACGAGATGGACCCGATAGCGTTCGAGAACCTGATCGCCGAGCTGTTCCGCGCCATGGGCATGCAGGCCGTGACCACCCAGCGCTCCGGCGACGGCGGGGTCGACGTGGACGCGCTGGACCCGGACCCGATCCGCGGCGGCAAGATCGTGGTACAGGTCAAGCGCTACCGTCACACCGTCCCGCCGACCGCCGTCCGCGACCTCTACGGCACCGTCCAGGCCGAGGGCGCCAACAAGGGCGTGCTGGTGACCACCTCCCGCTTCGGCCCCGGCTCCCACACCTTCGCCAACGGCAAACCGCTCAGCCTGATCGCCGGCTCCGAACTCGTCGATCTGCTCGGCCGGTACGGGCTGCGCGGACGGCTCGGCACGGACGCTCCCGCCGGTACCGCGGCCGCCGATGCGGCGCCGGACCACAACATCCTCGGCATGAACTGGTCCGGCGAGGTCGCCCTCGACGTCTGCGCCCTGGTCTGCAAGGGCACCAGCGTCCTGGACGAGGACCACTTCGTCTTCTAC
Organism: Streptomyces sp. NPDC058773; assembly: GCF_042746015.1. NCBI lineage: Bacteria > Bacillati > Actinomycetota > Actinomycetes > Kitasatosporales > Streptomycetaceae > Streptomyces > Streptomyces sp. NPDC058773. The sequence continues at coordinate 11,274 of NZ_JBHYPE010000033.1, read as the reverse complement.
AACAATCCGCGCACCCCGGACGGCTCGGTGCGGATGCTGCCCGGTTTCGCGCCCGACCGGGCCGCGATGCAGGTGCGGTTCGAGGCGCTGCCCCCGGACGCCGACCGGCTGATCCTGGTCGCGGCGATCGACCCCCAGGTCAACCCCGACGCCGATCTCTCCGGCTTCACCGACGCCCGCATCCGGCTGCTGGACGCGTCGGGGGAGGAGCTGGGGCAACTGGCGGTCTCCGAGGGCCGACGCGGCGAGACCGCGCTGGTGCTCGGCTCGTTCCGCCAGCGCACGGGCGGCGACTGGGACTTCGTGGCGGGCGGCAAGGGCTTCCCCGGAGGCCTGGAGGCGCTGGTGCAGGAGTACGGCATCGACGTCGCCTGACGGGCGGGGCGGAGCGGTCCGGCCCCCGAATGGCCCGCCCCGGCCGCCCGGGTCAGCTCTGCCACAGCCGGGCGGGAACGGCGTTCACCTCGTCCGGCCGGTCCTGGTGCGGCGGGTGGCCGGCGCCGGACACCGCACATGGCGGGCGCCGATCGCCCCGGCGAGGTACTCACCGCAGGCCATCAGCGCGGCGCCGGTGAACTACCCGCATGGCGGTCGCTGAGGGTCGTGGCGCTGGTCAAGGCTGGCCGCAGGGCCGACCGGCCCCGTGGCCAGGGTGTGCGCCGTGCTCCTGCCGCCGGACGGCAGCTCGGCCGGGGCGCGGAGGCCCTGTTCCGCGGCACCGGACCGTTCGGTCACCACGTGCACGCGACGGACGGAGCGCGCCCTGACGGGCCGGTTCCGGGAACGGTGAAGGAATGGTGCGGACAGCGGGGCGCCAGTGGGGCGCGATCCCGGCGAGGGTGCGGTGGGGCAGACAACTGCGGGCGGCCAGGAAGGCCGTCGCCAAGGAACGCGGCTGGCTCAAGAACGACCCCCAAGGCTGGCGCAACGCCCTGAGCAGGTCGCTGACCCGCCTCGGCGACCTGCTGGCGGAGAAGCTGGACCGGCCGGCTGAGGCGCTGCCGTTCATTCAGGAGGCGGTTGCCCTCCGTCGCGACGAGGCCGAGACCGCCGAGCACCCTTACTGCCGCATCGAGCTCGCCCAGTCCCTGAGCACCCTCGGCGAGCTGCACGCGGAGCTGGGCCGTCCGGCCGAGGGGCTGCCGTGCGCCGAGGAGGCCGTCGACCTCTGCCGCCCCCTGGCCGAAACCGATCTCGCTCGCTATCGCTCCGACCTCGCCGAGCGCCTGAGCACTCTCGGAGACCTGCTGGCGGCGCTGGACCGGCCGGCCGAGGCACAGGCCGCACGGGACGAAGCCACCTCTCTGGGGAAGGAACCCGAGGACCTCGTCGCCTTCTACCGTGACCGGGCCGAGGCCGGCCCCGACCGTTACCGCCCCGCCCTCGCGGCCTCCCTGTACTACCGCTACGACCAGCTGAAGCGGGCCGACCGGCCGGCCGAGGCGCTGCCGTTCGTGGAGGAGGCCGTAGCCCTCCGTCGTGGCCTGGTGGTGCCCGGCGCGGCCGGGCATCGCCGCATCGCCCTCGCCGAGTCCTTGCGTGCCCTCGGCGCGCTGCTGGGGCAGCTGGACCGGCCGGCCGAGGCGCTGCCGTTCGTGGAGGAAGCCGTTGCCCTCCGTCGTGTCCTGGTGGAGGCCGACGGGGCGTCTCGCCAACGCCTCGCCCTTGCCGTGACGCTGCGTCTCCTCGGCCGGCTGCTGGGGCAGCTGGACCGGCCGGCCGAGGCGCTGCCGTTCGCCCGGGAAGCCGTCGGCCTCTGGCGTGGCGTGGCGGAGTCCGAAACCGGCGACGTTCGCTACCAGGCCGGCCTCGCCATCTCGCTGCACACCCTCGGCGAGCTGCTGGTGCGGCTGGAGCGCCCGGCCGAGGCGCTGCCGTTCGCCCAGGAGGCCGTCGACCTGCACCGTGCCCGTATCACCCTCCTCGGCAACCGCAATCTCACCGGCGCCCTGCGCACCCTCGCCGAGGCGCTGGCGGCGCTGGACCGCCCGGCCGAGGCGCAGGCGGCACGGGACGAGGCAACGGCCCTCGCCGGGGAGACGGAGCAGGACAACCCATGAGCCGTCCGGCCGCCCGATGGCGGCAGTCGTGAGTCCGTACGGGGGAGAGCCGCGGACATCGGCGTCTCGGGGCATTTCCGGTCATGTCCCTGCTGTTATCTGTCGGGGATGAGCGCGTACACCCGGTATGCAGCCGTCGCCCTGCTCGCCGCCCTGGCCGTGGGCTGCACCCGTCCGCACCCCGTCCCACGGCCCGCCCCGCGGCCCTCCCCGGAGCCCACTCCGCGGGCCCATGCCGGCGCCCCCGTCACCCGGGCCGCCGGCCGGCAGCCCTTCACCCTGGTCGCCGCCGGGGACGTGCACCCCTCCGACCGCGAGGTACTCGCCACGGCCCGGCGGGACGCACCACACGACGGGTACGACTACCGGCCGACGCTCAAGGGCGTCCGGCCGGTCATCTCCGCCGCAGATCTGGCGCTGTGTCATCTGGAGGCCCCGCTCGGACCGCTGACCGGGCCGTTCACCGGCTACCCCGTCCTCCAGGCGCCCCCGCAGATCGCCACCGCGCTGAAGGCGACCGGCTACGACTCCTGTGCCACCGCCTCCCACCACGCCCTCGACCGCGGAATGCCGGGTGTGCAGCGCACCCTGGAGGCTCTGGACACCGTCGGGCTGCGCCATACCGGCTCCGCCCGGGACGCCGCCGAGCGTGCCCGTCCGGCGCTGCTGCGGGCCCCGGGCGGCGCACGGGTGGCCCACCTCGCGTACACCTACGGCACCGGGAGCGGGCGGCGTCCGGCGTACGCACCGTGGACGGTGAATCCGCTCGGCGCGAAGCGGATCATCAAGGATGCCCGGGCGGCCCGCCGGGCCGGGGCCGATGTCGTGGTCGTCAGCCCGTCCTGGGGCACGGAGTACCGAACGGCCCCCGACGCGCGGCAGCTCAGGCTGGCCCGGCTCCTCACCGCCTCCGAGACCGGCGGCCGGCCCGATATCGATCTGATCGTCGGCACCGGTGCGCACACCCCGCAGCCGTACGAGAAGGTCAACGGCACCTGGGTCGTCTACGGCCTCGGTGACCAGCTCTCCGGCGTCATGAAGAAGCCGAGCGGCAACTGGGGCAGCATCGCCCGCTTTTGGTTCGCGCCGCCGCAGCGCGCCGGTGAGCGCTGGCGGGTCACCGCGGCCGAGTACGTCCCGCAGCTCGTCGCGCAGGGTGCGCGGGTCCGCGTGCGCGATCTCACCCGGACCGGCGGGCACGACCGGATCCGCAGGGAGATCGGCAAGGCGGTGCTGAGCCGGGGCGCCGCGGCCGACGGGCTGACGACGGGGCGGTGATCCCACGGCTCCGGGAGGCCCTCGACGAGGCCCGGCCGTCCTCGCGTACGCCGCACTGCTTCAGCCGCCGGGGGAGGGGGAGGCAGCCGGCTCCCGGCCGGCCTCGTGCTGCTGGCGATCGGCTCCCGGCCCGCCGTCGAGAGGCGCCGCCACGGCCGTCGGCGCAGATACCTCCGAGGCGGTGACCGATCGGAGCCGGCGGTGCCCGATCATGGAGGGATGGCCGACTCGTACGTACGGGTGCGCGGCGCCCGTGAGCACAACCTCCGCACCATCGATGTGGACATCCCGAGGGACGCGCTGGTCGCGTTCACCGGGGTGTCCGGATCGGGCAAGTCCTCCCTCGCCTTCGGCACCCTCTACGCCGAGGCGCAGCGCCGCTACTTCGAGTCGGTGGCCCCCTACGCGCGACGGCTGATCCACCAGGTCGGCGCGCCCAAGGTCGAGGACATCACCGGACTGCCGCCCGCGGTCGCCCTGGAACAGCGGCGCTCCGCGCCCACCTCCCGCTCCTCCGTCGGCACCGTCACCACCCTCTCCAACACCCTGCGGATGCTCTTCTCCCGCGCCGGCGACTACCCGGAGGGCACGGCGGAACGGCTCGACTCCGATGCCTTCTCGCCCAACACGGCAGCCGGGGCCTGCCCGGAGTGCCACGGCCTGGGCACCGTCCACCGCGTCACGGAGCAGTCCCTCGTCCCCGACCCGGCGCTCTCCATCGGGGAAGGCGCCATCGCCGCCTGGCCCGGCGCCTGGCAGGGCAAGAACCTCCGCGACATCCTCGCGGCCCTCGGCCATGACATCGGCCGGCCGTGGCGTGAGCTGCCGCAGGCCGACCGGGACTGGATCCTGTTCACCGACGAACAGCCCGTCGTCACCGTCCACCCCGTACGCGACGTGGGCCGCATCCAACGCCCCTACAAGGGCCAGTACATGAGCGCCCGGCGCTATGTGCTGCACACCTTCGCCGACTCCAAGAGCGAGACACTGCGCAAGCGCGTCCAGGGGTTCATGGTCGCCGAGCCCTGCCCGGTGTGTGCCGGGCGCCGGCTGCGCCCCGAGGCCCTGGCCGTGACGTTCGAGGGCCAGGACATCGCCACCCTCGCCGGGATGCCGCTCGGCGCCCTCGCCGAGCTGCTGCGCCCCACCGCCGCACGGCCGGACGACGAGGCGGCCCCCACACTGGCCCGCGACCTGGTGGCACGCATCGAGGTGCTCACCGAACTCGGGCTGGGCTACCTCAGCATGGACCGGCCCTCGCCCACCCTGTCCGCCGGTGAACTCCAGCGGCTGCGGCTGGCCACCCAGCTGCGCTCCGGCCTCTTCGGCGTCGTCTACGTCCTGGACGAGCCGTCCGCCGGCCTGCACCCGGCCGATACGGAGTCCCTGCTCACCGTGCTCGGCCGGCTCAAGGAGGCGGGCAACACCCTGTTCGTCGTCGAGCACGACATGGACGTGGTGCGGCGCGCCGACTGGATCGTGGACATCGGCCCGCACGCCGGGGAGCACGGCGGACAGGTGCTGCACAGCGGGCCGGTCGCCGGGCTCGCGGACGCCACCGCCTCCGCCACCCGCCGCTTCCTCTTCGACACCGCACCGCCCGCCCCGCGCACGGTCCGCCGCCCCGCGGGCACGCTCACCCTGCGCGGCGTCACCCTGCACAACCTGCGCGGCCTGGACGCCACCTTCCCGCTCGGCGTCTTCACGGCCGTCACCGGCGTCTCGGGGTCGGGCAAATCGACACTGGTCACCCGGGTGCTCGCGGAGACCGTGCGGGAGCACCTCGGCGACGGAACGCCCGACGCCGGCGAGGACGCGGCCGAGGCCGGGCCGATGGCCCGCGCCCAACTCACCGGCGCCGAGGGCCTGTCGGCGATCGAGCGGCTGGTGCGCGTCGACCAGAAGCCCATCGGCCGGACCCCGCGCTCCAACCTCGCCACCTACACCGGCCTCTTCGACGCCGTACGCAAGGTCTTCGCCGCCACCGACGCGGCCCGCGCCCGTGGCTACACCGCCGGGCGCTTCTCCTTCAACGTCGCCGGCGGCCGCTGCGAGACCTGCCAGGGCGAGGGCTTCGTCGCCGTCGAACTGCTCTTCCTGCCCGGTACGTACGCGCCCTGCACCGCCTGCCACGGCGCCCGCTACAACCCCGGAACCCTGGAGATCACCTACCGGGACCGCACGGTCGCCGAGGTCCTCGCGATGACCGTGGACACGGCCGCGGACTTCCTCGCCGACATCCCGGCCGCCGCCCGCAGCCTGCGCACCCTGCAGGAGGTCGGCCTGGGCTATCTGCGGCTCGGCCAGCCCGCGACCGAGCTGTCCGGCGGCGAGGCCCAGCGCATCAAGCTCGCCACCGAACTCCAGCGGACCCGCCGCGGCCACACCTTCTACCTCCTCGACGAGCCCACCACCGGACTCCACCCCGCCGACACCGAGGTCCTGCTGCGCCAGCTGCACGGCCTGGTGGACGCCGGCCACACCGTGGTGGTCGTCGAGCACGACATGGGGGTGGTGGCCGGCGCCGACCACGTCATCGACCTCGGCCCCGGCGGCGGCGCGGACGGTGGCCGGATCGTGGCGGCGGGCACCCCGGCCGAGGTCGCGGCGGCACCGGGCAGCCGCACCGCGCCCTACCTGGCCCGGCGGAGGGCGCAGCCGGACGCCTCTTGACGGTCCGCTAATGTACGCAGGTCAGATCACCAGGTATCACCACCGCGCAGCACTGCGCAGCACCACGAAGGGGGCACCTCACATGGCAGACATCGAGAAGGCCAAGGCGGCGTTCAACCGGTTCGACGCGGACGGCGACGGCCAGGTCACCGCGGAGGAGTTCAAGCACGCGATGGCCGAGATGGGTGACCCTTATGTCACCGGCCCGGTCGCCGAGGCCGTCATCAAGGCCAAGGACACCGACCACGACGGCAAGATGTCCTTCGACGAGTTCTGGCAGGCCCTGCAGGCCTGACGCCTGCGCCGCCGTTCTCAGACCCCCTTCGCCTCCCGTTCGCCCGCGGCCGCGCGCAGCGCCGCCAGCCCGCGGGCGACCGGGGCACGGTGCTCGCTGCCCCGCCGTACGGCCGCCAGGAACCGCCGTACCGGGAGCGGCTCCCCGCGCAGCGGTACCCGCACGACCGGACACCGCTCCGGCACCGGCGCCAGCCTCGGCACCAGACAGATCCCGAAGCCGTGCGCGACCAGCGCGGCGACCGCATACCAGTCCACCGCGTGATGGCGCACCCGCGGGGTGAAGCCCGCCCCGGCACAGGCGGTCAGCAGCAGCTGATGCTGATCGGCCGGATCGCCGGCCCGGATCCAGCTCTCCCCGCCCGCCTCCGCCAGCGCCACCCCCTGCGCCGCCCGTCCGGCGAACCGGTGCCCGGCCGGCACCAGCAGGTCCTGCGGCTCCTCCAGCACCGGCTGCTGGGTGAAGCGCGCATCGTCCGGAGGAAAGCCGCCCGGCGCCGGAATCACCACGGCGATGTCCGCCCGGTCGGCCAGCAACAGCTCGAAGCGGTTCTCCCCCGGGTCCTCGCCGATCTCCACCTCCAGCCGCGGCAACTCCTCGCGCAGCCGTGCCGCCGCCGGTGCGATCACCCCGGCGATCGCCGTCGCCACGCCCGTGATCCGCAGCCGCCCGGCCACCCCGTCCGCGTACCCCGCGAGATCCGCCCGCGCCTCCTCCCAGCGCACGAACAGCGCGTCGGCGTGCTCGACCAGCGCCAGCGCCGCGGGCGTCAGCCGTATGTTCCGGCCCACTGGCTCCAGCAGTTCCAGCCCGATCCGGGCCGACAGCTGCCGCAGCTGCTGGGAGACCGTCGACGGGGTCAGATGGAGGGCCTCGGCGGTCGCGGTGACGGTGCCCCGCTGGTGGAGGACGCGGAGGGTCTGCAGCCGGGGATCGATCATGCGGGGAGCGTAGACGAACGGGCCGCGCCAACTGTGCGGAATTGTCACACGGTTGCCAGCGGAAACTTTCGATGGACCCTCACCATGCGCCCGCTCGAAGCTGGACGGCATGACCGAGATCCTCACCGACGCCTTTCTGCCGGGCCTGTGGGCGGGCTATGCGCTGGCCGTGCCCGTCGGCGCGCCGGCCGTGCTGCTGATGAGCCTGACGGCCCGGACCTCCTTCCGGGTCGGTGCCTCGGCGGCGCTCGGAGTGGCGACCGCCGACGGCCTCTACGCGCTCGCCGCGGTGGCCGGCGGCGCCGGCCTCTCCCGCGCGCTCGCCCCGGCCGTGGGCCCGCTGCGCGCGCTCGCCGCCGTCATCCTGCTCGGCATGGCGCTCCGGACCGCCGTACGGGCCCTGCGCCACCGAGGCAACGAGGAAGGCCCGGAACGGGACGTCCTGGGACGCCCCGGCCGGGCCTGTCTCGCCTTCCTGGGGCTGACGTTGGTCAACCCCTGGGCGGTCCTCTACTTCTCCGCGCTGGTAGTGGCCGGGGGCGTGGGAACCCCGGGCCCCGGTGCCGCCGGCCCCGCCGCCTTCGTGGCCGCCGTGGCCCTCGCCTCCGTGAGCTGGCAGTTGTTCCTGGCCGCGGGCGGGGCCGTCCTCGGCAGGGCGCTGACCGGCGCACGGGGGCGGGCCGTCACCGCGCTGCTCTCCGCCGTGGTGCTCTCAGCGATGGCGGTCGGACTGCTGCTGCGCGGCTGAGGCGGTGCCCACCGGGGGCGGTGCGGCGTGGTCGCCCGTGCCCCAGCCGGACGGTTTCGGGCCCACGGTGAACGCCAGTTCATGACCCGAGCGCAGATCGCCGGTGGTGAGGTAGGTCCGGTCGTGGCCGGTGCCGTCCAGACGGACCGACTGCACATAGCGGTGGGTGGTGGAGGTGGGGGCGCAGGTGGTCGCCATGATGCGGGTGATGCGGACACGCCTAGGAGCCACGCCGGGCGTCCCTCGGCCAGATGACATCCACCGGCACGCCGGCGCTGCGCGCTTGCTCGACTGTGTCCGCCGTTCCCCCGCCCTTCCCCGATGGCGGCACGCCATCCCAGACGGCAACGAGCCGATCGGCGCGCTTCAGCAGCTCACCATTCGCTGCCTCATACGCCTCACGGTTCGCAGTGTCGTAGGGCATCGTTACCACCTCGGCCGCAGCCGAGAGGCGGTCGAATGCAGGAGCGTGATCGGGCTTGACCTTGGCCTGCCGGTAGTCCCGCGAGGGCAGGATGACGACCAGTCGGCCGCCGGCCTCAACCACAGCTTCGGCAAACAGTGTGTCCGAGCCACGCGCGAGGCAGGTGACGCCGACCAAATCGCCCTGGTGGTCGCGTAGCAGGTCTCTGAGTTCTTCCTGCACGAGCGGCACGGTGCTTTCCGCGAGGTCCATGTGGCCAGTCACGGCGATGGTGGTCATTCCCTCGAGTCTCCCTACCTTGCCAGCAGATCGCGGATCTTGTCCCGGGCCTCACGCACTGGCCCGGGTACGTCCCTGCCGACCGTATAGGGGTAGAGATGCGCGAGCTGCTGCCGGACCCTCCCCGACTGGGTGCGCGCAGCAGCGCTCACTGCACGGTGCGTGGTCTCCGCGGCGCCGGTGACGTCACCCAGCAGAAAGCTGCACTCGGCCAACCCGATCCAGTCGAGGGCGTGACTCCTGCTGGCGTCCGGTCCGCGTTGGGCGAGCGCCGCCCGGATCTCCTGCGATGCGGCCGCGGCGTGCTCGTGAGGATCGGTGCGGGCAAGGTCCAGGAACCGTCCGCCGGTCACGCCGGCCAATTCGGCGGTGTCGAAGTAGTGGATCCAGTAGGGCTCTTCGACTCCGGCTGCTGACGACAGGGCGTCTTCGGCGTGCCTGGTCGCCCGATGGAAGGCGGCAGGTCGCCCCATCGCCGCGTAGGCCCACGCCTCCCGGGTGTGGAGCATCGCGCGCAGTCGCGGTCCTGCTGAGGTGCGGACGCCGTCTTGGGCGAGTCGGACCAGTTCGAGGGCGTCTTGTGGATGGTTGACGTACAGCATCTGCCGAGCCATGCCGGCCAACACGTTGGCTCCGAAGTGGGTGTCGCCGGCTGCGTGCGCGGCTCGGAGCGCCACGCGGTAGTAGTCCTGCGCCCGCCGCTGTTGTCCGGCATCCCATGCCATGGTGGCGGCGCTGCCGGCGAGTTGTGCCATCACCCCGTGGAGGCGGCGCTCGATGGGGTCCCGTTGGTGCTCATCCAGCGCGGCGGCCACCTCGCTCAGTTGCCCGAGGATCGCCTTCCTCCGGAGCCCTCCGCCGTATTGGTGGTCCCATGTGCGGAATGCGCGCGTGGTGGCTTCCAGTGCGTCGAGGTCCCGTTCGCCCAGGCGCCCGCGGCGTCGCGGCTTGCGGTCAGCGCCGGCCGGCTGAAGCCATCCTTCGAGCGTGTCGAGCAGCGCGGTGCCGGTGACGGCGGCGGCGGACAGGGCGCGCGTGGCTGCGCGGCGGTTGATCACGAGATCACTCCTCGTCAGGTGGTCGGCGAGGCCGACAGTGGCGTCAGGACGCCACGGCACCTCCTCGGAGGGTGGGCGTTCCTCGGTGGGAGTGGGTGGGTGTGAGGTCTGGTTCTCCCATGGGCGAGGTGCGAGGCCGAGCAGGGTGCCGGGGATCCCGAGGCCGTCGGCGATGCGGCGGATTACGGTGATGGAGGTGATGTGGTGTCGCCCCGAGATGATGTTGGACACCTTGCCGGGGGTGAGGTCACACGCCGTTGCGATCTTGTTCTGACTGAGGCCGGCCCACTTTTTGATCAGCGCGAATGCGGCTGCGAAATCGTGCTCGTCCAGCGCGCGGCGTAGGTCATCACGCTCTAACACGTCGGGGCCGAGCGGGCTTACGGGGGTGTCCATAGGGCCCTCTTTCAGAGCGATCCCAGGCACGATCGATCATCGCGCCGCACCGACAACGAGTCTATTGCCGTCTCGGTAACCCTTGTTGGTCATTCCCACTCCGTCGCGGTGAGAGCACGCTCGGTGCATCGCCGTCAGAACGGAGCAGGGAATGAACCGGCCGGATGCCACGCTCGACGTACCGATTGCCCCCGACACAGTCGGCGAGACGATCCGCCGCGCGCTACAGCTCGGCACCGGACGACCCGACCTCCGCGAACTATCTGCCATGCACTGCGCCCTGCGGGCGCACATCAGCCATCTCCTGCCCGCAGCCCGAACGTCAGCCGCTCGGCTCCCGCAGGGAGCGGTCACGGCTCACGAACTGAAAGCCCGGCTGGACGGGATCGAGCAGCGCGCCGGCCAGCAACTTCAGCCCAACACCTTTGACGCGCACGTTCAGATCGGCCACCTTGCCCGGGACTGCCAGTACCTCCTCGCCCGGCACACCGCGGCGGCCCGGCCGTGAGCGGCGCCCCCGCCCCGGTGGTGTTCGTCTACGACCGGTGCGCAAGCCGCTCGTACCGGCATCTGGAGATGCGGATGATCGGCTGTGAAAGCTACATCGACCGCATCGGCTGGAGCATGGCCGGCCGCTGGATCGATCTCGGCGGAGACGCCTTGACCGACCGGCGCCCGAGGCTGGACGCGCTGCTGGACGCCATGCGGGAAGCGGCGGTTCAACGGGAGGTGCTGTGCCTGGTGCACAACTGGGGCCGCCTCGCAGCCGACGACGCGCTCCGGATGTCCCTGCGGAAGCGCGTCGTTGAGGCCGGCGGCTGGACGCAGACCACGTTCGGTGAGTCGGACCGGCACGGTCGCACACTACTGGTGGGGAGCCGGCCATGAGTGGTCGCCGGCGTCGCATCCTCATCCTTTGACACCGGCGGCCCGCCGCACACCCCAGACCCCCGTCCCGGCCGGGTAACCCTGGCCGGACCGCTCCGGCCGGGACGGTTTCGGGCCTCCACAGCGAGGCATCGCACCTCACCTAAGGAGTCTCAATGATGAAATCAAGCCGCTTGCGTGACCGGCGGGGCGGAGGTGAAGATCCGTCCGTCACGCAAGAGTGCCCACAGCACG
>NZ_JBHYPE010000032.1:0-90327 GCF_042746015.1 Streptomyces sp. NPDC058773 | reverse complement strand
ACGTAAAGCGAAGCAGTCCTCACAACAGGCCCCTCCGGCCCGTCACCTCCCGTTGGCGAGTTGGGTTGAGGGGGGTGAGTGGGTGCTGTCCTGGGGCGATTGACGGGAACCGTCAATGGCCGGATAGCCTCCTAACTCTCACGGGGGTACGAGAGCGCCTCTGCCCCGACCATCTTGCGAGGGGCGGAGAATGATCGAGGCAGTCGGCCTGACGAAGCGCTACGGCGCCAAGACGGCCGTGTACAACCTGTCGTTCCAGGTGCGGGCCGGCACCGTGACCGGCTTCCTGGGGCCGAACGGCTCCGGCAAGTCCACGACGATGCGCATGATCCTGGGCCTGGACGCACCGACCTCGGGGCACGCCACCATCGGCGGCCGTCCTTTCCGCAGCCTCCCCAACGCGCCCCGCCAGGTGGGCGCGCTGCTCGACGCCAAGGCCGTGCACGGCGGGCGCAGCGCGCGGCAGCATCTGCTGTCGCTCGCCCAGGTGTCCGGCATCCCGGCCCGCCGGGTCGACGAGGTGCTCGGCGTGGTCGGCCTCCAGGAGGTCGCGGGGCGGCGTTCCAAGGGGTTCTCGCTCGGTATGGGCCAGCGGCTCGGAATCGCCGCGGCGCTGCTCGGCGACCCGCAGGTGCTGCTCTTCGACGAGCCGGTCAACGGGCTCGACCCCGAAGGCATCCTGTGGGTGCGCAACCTGATGAAGCAGCTGGCGAGCGAGGGCCGTACGGTCTTCGTCTCCTCGCATCTGATGAGCGAAATGGCGCTGACCGCCGAGCACTTGATCGTGATCGGCCGGGGGCAGCTGCTGGCGGATATGTCCGTGAAGGACTTCATCTCGGCCAACTCCGCCGATTTCGCCCGGGTCCGTACCCCGGACACCGAGCCGGAACAGCGCGAGAAGCTGACCGCCGCGATCGGTGAGGCGGGCGGCCAGACCGTGCCCGAGCCGGACGGTGCGCTGCGGGTGACCGGGCTGCCGCTCCCCCGCATCAGCGAGCTCGCGCACCAGGCGGACGTCCGGCTGTGGGAGCTGTCGCCGCACCAGGCGTCCCTGGAAGAGGCGTACATGCAGATGACGCAGGGCGCCGTGGACTACCGCTCGACGGCGGACGCGCGGGCCGGTCTCCAGGAGGCCCCCGCCGGGTACGCCCCGCAGGGGTTCGCGGGCGGTCCGGGTTACCCGCCCGGTCAGCCGGGCGTCCCGGGCCAGGTGCCGGCGGGCGTTCCCGGTCAGCCCAACCCGTACGGGCAGGCTCCCATGGGTGCTCCCGGGCCGGGCTATCCGCCGCCCGCGCAAGGCCACCCGTACGGGGGACCCGAGCCGTACGGTGCGCCTCACCCGTACGGGCAACCGCCCGCCGCGCCGATGCCGCCCGCCGCCCCCGCCGACCAGCCCATGCCGCACCACGAGGACGCCCGATGACCAGCCCTCAGCAGCCGCAGCCCCAGCCGCAGCCTGAGCGCGGACCCCACGACACCGGTGCGCACGAGCAGCCGGTGCCGGCCGCGCCGCCGATGCCGCCCGCCGCACCGCACCAGCCGCAGGGCGCGCCGCCGCAGGCGCCGCCCGCCCCGCAGCAGCCCGCCGGGCAGCCGGCACCGGAGCAGCCCGCGCCCGCCAAGGAGGCCGGCACGATGATGCTCCAGGCCCAGGCCCAGGGCCAGGGCCCGGCACCCGCGCCGCAGGCCCAGGCATCCGGCCGGACACCGGCGCCCGCTCAGGGGCAGCCGCCCGCTCAGGGCCAGGCACCCGCCCAGCCCGCCCCGGGCAAGGAAGCCGGGACGATGATGCTGCAGGCCCAGCAGCAGTACCCCGAGCCGCGGCCGCTCGCGGCGCACGGGCCGGGCAAGGACGCGGGCACGATGATGCTCCAGCCGCAGGCGCCGGCCCCCGCCCAGGCACCGGCCCCCGCGCCGCAGGCCCAGGCACCCGTCCAGGCACCGGCGCCCCACCAGACCCAGGCTCCCCAGCCGCCGGTCCAGCCGCACCCCCAGCAGGCCTTCGCCGGGGCGGGCGGCTATGTCTCGCCCATCCCGGTGCGGCGCACCCACCTCGGCCATGCACTGCTCTCCGAGTGGACGAAGATCCGCTCGTTGCGCTCGACGATCTGGACGCTCGGCGTGATGCTGCTGCTGATCGTCGGCATCGGCCTGCTGGCCGCCCTCGCGGCGGGCTCGGACCGCGAGCTGGACCCGGTGCTCGGCCTCGGCTTCGTCGGCGTCCTGCTCGGCAGCCTCTGCGTGATCACCCTGGGCGTGCTGTCGATCTCGTCCGAATTCGGCACCGGCATGGTCCGTACGACGCTCACCGCCTGCCCCAGCCGGACGCGGATGCTGGCCGCCAAGGCCATCGTCTTCTTCACCCTCGCCCTGGTGATCACGACGGTCGCGACCGGCGTGGTCGCCCTGATCGACAGTTCGATGCTCAACGGCCCCGCGCCGACCGCCGACCAGTGGATGCGCGCCACCGTCGGCGCCGGTCTCTATGTCGCGCTGCTCGGTCTGCTGGCGCTGTCCGTCGGCACGCTGCTGCGGCACTCGGCGGGCGCCATCAGCTCGATGATGGGCGTGGTGCTGCTGCCGATGCTGCTGGCGCTGTTCCTCCAGGGCGAGAGCCTCAAGGACGTCCAGCAGGCGCTGATCGAGTACTCGGTGCCCAACGCGCTCGCGGCGCTGTACGGGATCCCGTTCCTCAGCACCGGCCCGACCGGCTGGACCCCGCTCTGGATCCTCGCCGCGGTGACCGCATGCGCGCTGGGCGGCGCCTTCGCCGCCTTCGGTCAGCGCGACGTCTGACGCCGCTCCCCGCTCTCAGTAGCGGGGCGCATTCCGGGACCGCTGGAGCCGCGCGCTCCGGCGGTCCCGTGCGTTCCAGCACGCCTTGTGCCAGTGCCGGCGGTCGTCGACGTCGCCGTGCTGCGGCCAGGCGACGACATGCGGCACCCCGGGCGGGATCTCCTGGTCGCAGCCGGGGCACCGGTAGTGCTTGCCCGCACCGCCGCCCCCGACGAGCCGGACGACCCAGTCCTCGCCGCGCCACTCCTCGGTGCGTTCCAGGCCGTAGCGGTCACCGCCCAGGCGGTCGACGGGTTTCGCGCCGCCGTGCGGGCGGTTTCGACGCGGGGACACAGAGCACCTCGGAGAGTGACGGGATCACGGGCTGTCACCAGCGTACGCGGCGCGGTCACGGACGAACTCCCCTCGGCAGGATTCTGCGATCATCGGGAAATTTGCCGTCAGGCCGTGCCCTTGGCACGTGTCACACGTTGTTGCCTGTAGGGGGGAGTCGCGTCGGCTGCGAGGAGGCAGAGAGCGATGCGCGTTGGGGCTTTCATCCTGGCCGCTCAATTCCCCGGTCAGGGACAGGGGGAAGCACTGCACCGCGCGGTGCGCTCCGCGGAGGTCGCGGAGGAGGCCGGACTCGACGATGTCTGGCTCGCGGAACACCACTTCGTACCGTACGGCGTCTGCCCGAATGCGGTGACGCTGGCCGCGCTGCTGCTGGGACGGACCCGCCGGATCGGCGTCGGGACGGCGGTGAGCGTGCTGCCGACCCAGCATCCGGTGGCGCTCGGTGAGCAGGCGGCGCTGCTGCATCTCACCTCCGACGGCCGGTTCACGCTCGGCGTCGGCCGGGGCGGCCCCTGGGTCGATCTGGAGGTGTTCGGCGCCGGGCTCGCCGCGTACGACCACGGCTTCCCGGAGTCACTCGATCTGCTGATGCGCTGGCTGCGGGAGCCCCGGGTCGGCGCGCAGGGCGAGCGCTATGCGTTCCGGGAGGTGGCGGTGGTGCCCCGGCCGGCCGAGGCACTGACCGATCCGGACGGGTCCGGCCCCCCGGGCCCGCCGGTGGTGGTGGCCTGCACCTCCCCCGCGTCGGTCCGCACGGCTGCGGAGCGCGGGCTCCCGATGCTGCTGGGCATGCACTGTGGCGACGAGGAGAAGGCGGAGATGGTCGCGCTGTGGCGGCGGACCGCCCTGGAGGCCGGCCGGGACGGCGACGAGGTGGCCACGGCCGGGCATGTCTCGGCGGGCGTGGTGCAGATCGCCGACGCCCGCGAGGCGGCGACGGAGACCCTCACGAAGGCGATGCCGGGCTGGCTGCGGCAGGGACTGGGCGCACATGTCACGGTCGACGGCCGCTATCGCGCGATGCGTGATCCGCTGGCCTACACGGAGCTGTTGTGCGGGCTGCATCCCGTCGGCCCGCCGCAGCTGTGTGCCGACCGGCTGGCGGCGACCTCGGAGCGTACGGGCATCACCCGGTTCGCGCTGCTCGTCGAGGGCTCCGGCGATGTCGCGGCGACGGAGGAGAACGTACGCCGCCTGGGCACGGAGGTCCTGCCCCAGCTGGGGTGACGGAGACGGCGGACGGCAGAGCAGGGGCCGGGTGCGGACGGCCGTGCCTGCCGTGCGGTGGCGCCGTACGTGAGTGGTGCTGCCGCTGGCGCGCCGGCACGGTGCGTTTCACCACCGTGCGCGCAGCGGCAGCAACTCCGTTCAGCAGTCGCGGAGTTCGGGCGACTGGTTCAGCAGCTGGCCGCGTATGGACGTGAAGCGGGCCAGACGGTCGTCCACCGCCGGGTCGAGCGGGAAGACCGCGACCCGGTGGCAGTTCTGAAAGGCGAGCCGCACACCGAAGTGCCGCTCCAGCGAACCACGGATGGCGTCACTCGCCAGCGCGCGCAGCAGCTGGCCGCGCGCCTGCTCGTCCGGCGGGGGCGTCTGATTGTCGGCGAACTCTCCGCCGTCCACCTTCAGCTGTGCCACCAGAGAGCTGATCATCTCCCATGCGAAGGGCAGGGAGGTCCGGACGCAGTCGACAAATGCGGCTTCGTCGACCTCGCCTCGCTCGGCCTGTTCGAGGAGGGCCGGTGAGACGTCGAGCGACATGAGGTTCTCCTCTCGCGGCCCCGCCGGGACGGACGGGGCCTAGGGACGGGACAAGGGGCTTTGCGACGGAGCGTGTTCGCCTCACAACCCCCCGCTGCAACGGTATGCCGCGCAAGAGGCCCGCACCAGGAGATTGCACATACAACCGGCCATTGGCGAGCGCCGGGGGTGCGGGGATTTCCCCCGTAAAGGCACCGTGATCCGGGGCGAATCGCGTAGGTGGCCCCTGGTCGAGTAGCGTGACGCCCCATGCGTCTCGTCATTGCCCGCTGTTCCGTGGACTACGCGGGCCGGCTCACCGCCCATCTCCCTTCGGCCCCTCGCCTCATCCTGGTGAAGGCGGACGGCTCCGTCTCCATTCACGCGGACGACCGGGCCTACAAACCCCTCAACTGGATGTCGCCGCCCTGCACTCTCAAGGAGGGCGACGGTGACGTCTGGACGGTGGAGAACAAGGGCGGCGAGAAGCTCATCATCACCCTTGAGGAAGTCATGCACGACTCCTCGCACGAACTCGGCGTCGACCCGGGGCTCATCAAGGACGGTGTGGAGGCCCACCTCCAGGAGCTGCTCGCGGACCGGATCGAAACCCTTGGTGAGGGATACTCCCTGATTCGGCGTGAATACCCCACTGCCATTGGCCCGGTGGATATCTTGTGCCGGGACGCCGACAACCAGACCGTCGCCGTCGAGATCAAGCGGCGTGGCGAGATCGACGGAGTCGAGCAGCTGACGCGCTACCTCGAACTCCTCAACCGCGACCCGCACCTGGCTCCGGTGAAGGGCGTCTTCGCGGCCCAGGAAATCAAGCCGCAGGCGCGGGTACTGGCCACCGACCGCGGTATCGGCTGCGTCGTGCTGGACTACGACGCCCTGCGCGGCATCGAGGACGACAAGCTCCGCCTGTTCTGACCCGGTCGCCCCCTCAAGGGCGGCACAGCGCAACGGCCCGGTCAACTGCCGGGCCGTTGCGCTGTGTTGGGACGGTTTTCCGCGGACGTCAGGCGGTCGGGGCGCTCTGGGTGCCCGAGGAAGTGGCCGTTCCGTCCGACGGGGTGGTACCGGAGGGCGCGGTGCCGGACGTGCCGCTCGCGGAGGGGCCGGAGGCGGACGACGACGGGCTCCCGCTGGTCGGCTTGCTCGTCGGCTCCTCGGTGGGCGTCGACTCCGACGGCGAGGGGCCGGTCGGCTCGTCGGACGGCGTCGGGCCGGTCGGCTCCCCCGTCGGCCGGGGCGTGGGCCGGGTCGGCCGGCCGGTGGGGGTGGTGGGCCGCTCGCTCGGCTCCGACGGGCGGGCGGTCGGGTCCCCGGATCCCGTGGCGGGGTCGCTGGGCGAGCCGCTGGCCGTCGGTTCACCGGACGGGGACGACGGACTGCCGGACTGGCCGGCGGTGCCGGGCCGGGACGCGCCGGAGCCGGTGGGCAGCCGGCGCATGTCATCGGCGGGCTGGTCGGCCGGCTGGTCGGTGCCGTCGCTGTCGTCCGTGGTCTGTTCCGTATTGACCTTGTCGTGCGGCGTGCTGTCGCCGCCCGTCGCCCCGATGGTGACGATGGTGCCGAGGACGGCCGCCAGCAGCGCACCGGCGCCCGCGGCCACGACATTGCGCCGCGCCCCGCCGAACCCCCGCCGGCGGGCCTTGTCCGCTCCCGTCCCGGCCGCGGCCGGGACGGCCGTGGTGGCGGCGGACGCACCGGCGCCCCGGACGGCCGGCGTCGCCGCGGTGGCCGCGGCCCCTGTCTTCTGGAGCTTCGCGGTCGAGGCGGCGGACGGTGTGGCCGACGCGGACTTCGCGGCGGACTTCGCGGCACCCGGCCCCGAGGTGGTCGCCGGGCCGGCGGTCGGCAGGGCCGTGGTGGCCGCCGCCGCGGAGTCGGCCCGCGTACGGTCGGTGACCAGCGCCAGGGCGCGCCGGCCGGCCACCGCGCCGTTGCGGTCGGAGAGCACCCCGCGCAGCCCGATGGACGCCTCCAGCTCGGCGCGCGCCCGGTCGAGGCTGCCGGTGCACAGGGCCAGTACTCCCAGCTCGTGGTGGAAGTAGGCCTCCTCGGCGACCTCACCGGCGAGCCGGGCGGCCTCCTGGCCGTGCCGCAGGGTGCGCTCCCAGGCGCTCCAGTGCAGTGCCGCGGCGAACGCCGGGGCGGCCGTACGGGCCAGCAGCACGGCCGCGCTGGCGTGCCCGCTCTCCCGGCTGCCGGTCAGCACGCCCATCGCGGCCAGCGCCACATCGGACTCGGCGGCGGCCCGCTCGGGGGTCACCGAGGGGTGTCCGGCCCACCAGGCGTAGTGCTGGGCGACGGTGTGCGCCCGCCCGGCGGCGCCGTCCGCGTAGCCGGCCGCGGTCAGCTGGTCCTGGACGGTGGCGGCGAGCCGGTAGTGGCCGCCGGCCGGGGTGATCAGACCGCAGGCCAGCAGCTCGCCGAGGGCGGCATCGGCGTGGGTGTCCTGGGTGAGGGCCGGCAGATGCGCCTGGTGCGGCAGCTCGCCGCCGAGCGCGACGGCGAAGCGCAGGGTCTCCCGGGCGGCCTCGCTCAGCCGCGAGGCGAGCAGCGGGGCGGGGGCGGCGGCCTCACCGAGGGACGGCAGCGACACCTCCGGGCGCTCGGCGGGCTCGGCGGCGGGCTCGGCGTCCGCCCCGTCCTCGGGGAAGAGGCCGTAGCCGTCGTCGAGGGCGCCCGGGGCGGCCCGCAGCCCGTCGTACTGCCGCAGCAGGGCGGCGGCCTGCACGAACCGCAGCGGCAGGCCCTCGGACTCGAACCAGAGGTCGGCGGCCCAGGCCTCCTCGTCGTCGGTGAGCGGCCGGTCCACGGCACGCTCCAGCAGCCGGCCGCAGGCGCCGCGGCCGATGCCGCCGAGGAAGACCTCTTCGAGGTGCGAGCCCGCACTGGGGGCCGCGACGTCGGGGGTGGCGGCGATCAGGAAGGCGCATTCGGGGGTGGCGTCGAGCAGCTCGTCGAGCGCGGCGCCGCCGAACTCCAGGTCGTCCAGGACGACGATGGCGCCGATCTCGGCGACCATGCGCAGTATTTCGGGCCGCTCGGGGCGGTGCTGCGGAGCCCGGTAGACGGCGTCGAACAGCGCGTACAGCAGGTCGGTGGAGGTGCGGTGGTAGCCGGAGAGCCGGACCACGCCGTCGGGGGCGAGGTCGGCGCAGGCGGCGGCGACGGCGTCCAGCAGCCGGGTGCGGCCGGAGCCCGAGGGCCCGGTGACGCGGACGGAGCGGCCCCGGGAGAGCAGCCGGACCAGGCGCTCGGTGTCCTCGGTGCGCTCTTCGAGGGCGGTCTCGTGCCCGGCGGATCCGGGCGGGCCCGGCGGCACCGGGGGTGCGGCGGCCTGCTCGGCCGCTGCGCGTTCCTCCGCGTCGAGCCGGCCGGGGGCGGCGGGCCGCTCGCCGGGCGGGCAGGGCTCTATTTCGCTGCCGTCGACGGGGTTGACGGTGACGAGGTACGGGCCCGAGACGAGCCGGACGACACGGGCGAGCCGGTTGGAGCCGCCCTGCGCGCCGCCGAACGCGGGGGCCGGCGGCTCGGCAGGGCCGCCCTGCTCGCCGTACTCCTCGGATCCCCGCTGAGTGTTCGGGTCCATGCTGCAAGCTCCCAGGTGCTTCGTTCCGCTCCGCCTCCGCTCTCGGCCCGGGAGGCAGCACGGCGTGCCGACTGCGCTTCCGGCCGTCCGCACTCCCCCGGCTCCGGCAGATCGCCGTCAGCCGTCGCGTCCGGTCCGGTGCCCGCCGCGGATGAAGACATACGGGCGGGAACCTGACCTTAGACCGCGACAGCGGGCCGGTGCACCGCCGGGGGCGGGTCCTGACCAGAACTTCCGGGATTGCGCGATATCGCGCGGTTTACGACATTTCTGCGGATCGGCTCTGCATCTTTCGGCACGCTTCGTCCTGCGCGTCCGGTCGTTCCCCGGGCGTCCGTTGAGGCCGTCGGGCGGCGCACCGCCCTTGCCTCACACCCGGGGAACCGATTCCGCTTCGATGCCGCCCTCGATCGCGAGGATGCGGTGCAGCCTCGTGGCGACCAGCAGGCGCTGCATCTGCGGCGGCACTCCGCGCAGCACCAGCCGTCGGTTGACCCGGCCGGCGCGGCGGTGCGCGCCCATGATCACGCCGAGGCCGGTGGCGTCCCAGGAGTCCAGCTCGGTCAGGTCCAGCACGAGATCGCCCCGGCCGGAGTCGACGGCGGCGTGCAGGGCCGTACGGGCGTCCGCCGCGCTGCGGACGTCAAGGCGGCCCCCGACGACCAGCTCGGCGTGGTCGCCCCTGATGTGCATATGCGCTCCCCGGTGTCATGGGTGGTGGTGCCTGGACGTCTACAGATCTGACTGCCTCTCGCGCGGCGAAGTTGCCGCCTGTAAGCGAACCGATACCGAATTCACCCCATGGGGTGAGGCCCATCGGCCCGATGGGCCTGACGCGGTATCAGTGCTCGTAGAAGCCCTGCCCACTCTTGCGTCCGATATCGCCCGCATCGACCATGCGGCGCATGATCTCCGGCGGAGCGAACTTCTCGTCCTGGGACTCGGTGTAGATGTTGTCGGTGGCGTGCAGCAGGATGTCGATGCCCGTCAGGTCGGCGGTGGCCAGCGGTCCCATCGCATGGCCGAAGCCCAACTTGCAGGCGGTGTCGATGTCCTCGGCGCTGGCCACGCCGGATTCGTAGAGCTTGGCGGCCTCCACGACCAGCGCCGAGATCAGGCGGGTGGTGACGAAGCCGGCCACATCGCGGTTGACGACGACGCAGGTCTTGCCGACCGACTCGGCGAACTCCCGGGCGGTGGCGAGGGTTTCGTCGCTGGTCTTGTAACCGCGGACCAGTTCGCACAGCTGCATCATCGGCACCGGCGAGAAGAAGTGCGTGCCCACGACCCGCTCGGGGCGGGAGGTGGCCGCCGCGATCTTGGTGATCGGGATGGCGGAGGTGTTGGAGGCCAGCACCGCCTCATCCTTGACCAGCTTGTCGAGCGCCTGGAAGATCTCCCGCTTGATCTCGATCCGCTCGAAGACGGCCTCGACGACGATATCGGCGTCGGCGGCGGCCTCCAGGTCGGTCGAGGTGGTGATGCGGGCCAGCGCCTGCTCGGCGGCGGACGCCTCCAGCTTGCCCTTGGCGACGAACTTCTCGTACGAGGCCTCGATACCGCCCTTCCCCCGGGCCAGCGCCTCGTCCGTCACATCGCGGAGGACCACGTCCCAGCCCGCCTGGGCGGAGACCTGCGCGATACCGGACCCCATGAGTCCGGCGCCGATGACGGCGAGCTTCTTTGCCACTGCTGTCCCCTCACACCCTGTGCATTTGACGGTCCTGGGTGACGTTAGCGGTCGTAAGCGATCCTTTGGAGGGTTAGAGATGCGCGTCACGCCCGCCCGTCACCCGACGATCGCCCGTAACGAGGCCCTTCGGGCCGCAGCGCCGATTATTCATGACGGACATCACACCGCCGGGGTGCACCCGCGGGGCACGATCCGGACAGTTGGCCGTCAGTCGCCCGCCCGTACGGCGTAGTTGAGGACCTTTTCGCCCAGCAGCTCTTCCATCTCGTCGAGCAGGACCAGGGCCTCCCGGGAGGCCTCGGCGGGCTTGCGGCCCTCGATCATCTGCTGCGCGATCCAGCCCATCAGACTCTGGTGCACCCAGCCGATCTGGCCCGCCATCAGGCCGGGCAGCGGATCGGTGGCCGGCGCCCCGGTCTCCTCCCGGAGGGTCTGCTCCAGGTTGGCGTGGATCTCGTGCTGCATGTACCAGAGGCGCGCCTTGAGGGCCGACGCCCCGTGCACCACCCGCATGAACCGGTCGTAGCCCTCGATCAGCCCGACCCGCGGGGAGACCGCCTCGACCTCTTCGCGCAGCTCCCGCAGCACGGCGGCGGCCGCGGACTCCCCCGCCGCCCGGCCCCGCACGAAGCGGGAGAGCCGGTCCAGCAGGCCCTTGCTCCGGTCGAAGAAGAGGTCCTCCTTGGCCGGGAAGTAGTTGTAGACGGTGTTGACGGAGACCTCGGCCGCCTCGGCGATCTCCGCGATGGTCACCGCGTCGAAGCCGCGCTCCAGGAAGAGGCCGGTCGCCACGTCCGAGATGTACTGGCGGGTCTGCCGCTTCTTCCGCTCCCTGAGTCCCTCTGCCATGCCCTCACCCTACCTCTCAATGGAGACCCTGCAATTTTGGGGACGTTGCAATTTTTAAGTCCCTCTGTTTTTCTGGGGACATGCCAGTCCTCAGTGCGTCCGGCCTCGCCCGGACCTTCACCACCAGAAACGGCCCCGTCGAGGCCGTACGCGGTATCGACCTCACCGCCGAACGCGGCGAGATCCTCGGCTTCCTCGGCCCCAACGGCGCCGGGAAGACCACCACCTTGCGGATGCTCACGACCTTGCTCGCACCCACCGGCGGCACCGCGACCGTGGCCGGCTGCGACCTCGTCCGCGACCCGGCGGGCGTGCGCCGCGCCACCGGTTACGTCGCCCAGTCCGGCGGCGTCGACCCGAACGTCTCCGTACGGGAGGAGCTGGTCACCCAGGCCCGCCTCTACCGCCTCGGCAAGGCCGAAGCCCTGGCCCGTACCGAGGAGTTGGCCGCCGGCCTGGGCCTGGACGGGCTGCTCGACCGCAAGACCGCCGCGCTCTCCGGCGGCCAGCGGCGCCGGCTGGACATCGCGATGGGTCTCACCCACCGCCCCGAGGTGCTGTTCCTCGACGAGCCCACCACCGGGCTCGACCCGGGCAGCCGCGCCGGCCTGTGGGAGCTGGTCCGCCGCATCCGCGCGGAACACGGCACCACCGTCTTCCTGACCACCCACTACCTCGACGAGGCCGATGCGCTGGCCGACCGGCTGGTGATCGTCGACAAGGGCGTGGTGGTCGCCGACGGCACCCCTGAGGCCCTCAAGCGCGCCCATACCGGCTCCCCCGACGCCTCCCTCCAGGACACCTTCCTCGCCATCACCGGCACCGCCCCCGCACCACGGGACCAGGCCCCCGTCGCCCTCTAGGAGCTCTCCTTGTCCGCCCTGCTCTCCGACACCGCGCTGGTCTTCGGGCGGTACGCCCGCCAGACGCTGCGCTCCAGACTCCAGATGCTCTTCGGCGTGCTGATGCCGCTGCTGTATCTGCTCTTCTTCGGTCCGCTGCTGACCGATCTGCCACTGTCCTCGTCGGGCAGCTCCTGGCAGGTGCTGGTCCCCGGCCTGCTGCTCCAACTCGCCCTGTTCGGGGCCTCGTTCTGCGGTTTCGGCATCATCGTCGAGAAGCAGTACGGGGTCGTGGAACGGATGCGGGTGACCCCGGTGAGCCGGCTGGCGCTGCTGCTGGGGCGGGTGCTGCGGGACGCCCTGCTGTTCGTCTTCCAGGCGGTGCTGCTGGTGCTGGCCGCCCTGGTCATGGGGCTGCGCGCGCCGCTGCCCGGCGTCCTCATCGGCTTCGCGTTCGTCGCCCTGCTGACCGTGTCGCTGGCCTCGCTGTCGTACGCGCTGGCCCTGAAGGTGCGCACCCCGCAGGAGTTCGGGCCGGTCATCAACTCCCTGACGATGCCCTCGATGCTGCTGTCCGGTCTGATGCTGCCGATGGCGCTGGGGCCCAGGTGGCTCGATGTGCTCTCGCACTTCATGCCGTTCCGCTATCTCGTGGACGCGGTGCGGGCGGGCTTCGTCGGTTCGTACTCCTCGTCGGCCATGCTCTACGGCGTGGTGGTGGCGGTGGCGTTCACCGCGCTGTCCATGACCTTCGGCACCCGGGCCTTCCGCAGGTCGGCGGCGTAGGCTCGCCCGTATGGTGAATCTGACGCGCATCTACACCCGCACCGGCGACAAGGGCACCACCGCCCTCGGCGACATGAGCCGCACCGCCAAGACCGACTCGCGGATCGCGGCGTACGCCGACGCCAACGAGGCCAATGCCGCGATCGGTGTGGCCCTGGCGCTCGGGTCGCTGCCCGAGGACGTCGCCGCGGTGCTGCTGCGGGTGCAGAACGACCTGTTCGATGTCGGCGCGGACCTGTCGACTCCGGTGGTGGAGAACCCGGAGTTCCCGCCGCTGCGCGTCGAGCAGGGCTATATCGACAAGCTGGAGGCCGACTGCGACCGCTTCCTGGCGGAGCTGGAGAAGCTGCGCAGCTTCATCCTGCCCGGCGGGACGGCCGGCGCCGCGCTGCTGCACCAGGCCTGCACGGTCGTCCGCCGCGCCGAGCGCTCGACCTGGGCAGCCTTCGAGGAGCACGGCGAGACGATGAACCCGCTCACCGCCACCTACCTCAACCGCCTCTCCGACCTCCTGTTCATCCTGGCCCGTACGGCCAACAAGGAGGTCGGGGACGTGCTCTGGGTACCGGGCGGGGAACGCTGACCCGGGGGCCGGGGCGCCGGTCCCGCCGGAGCGGCGCCCCGGCCGGCCGGAGCGGTCCTAGCTGAGCGTCTTCTCCGGCGGCCGGGCCGTCTCCGCCTCGGTGGCGGTGCTCCGGGCCGGCTCCTTCTTGCGCCAGACGAGGTAGCTCAGCGCGATCAGCCCGTGGAGGCCGACGATCCGCAGCGCGGTGAGCTGCCACTCGTGCAGTGAGCGGGTGTCGCCGCCGTCACCGACGTACCAGACGGCGAGCTGCAACAGCCCCGCGGCGACCGCGGCCATCACCACCGTGCGCAGCCACAGCTTCCCCTCGTGCCGGGCGCGGGCGAGTCCGTGGCGCGGCGGTTTGACCGGCCGCGGGCCGCCCGCGAAGCGGTGCGCGAAGTGCCCGTCGACCCACTTGATCGTGTAGTGGCCGTAGCCGACCGTGAAGCCGATGTAGACGGCGGCCAGACCGTGCTTCCCGTCCGCCGCCGCCCCGTTCTTCAGGTCGACCGCCGTGAAGATCAGCAGGAACAGCTCCAGCAGCGGCTCCATCAGCAGCACCGCCGCTCCGGTGCGCGGCATCCGCACCAGGTAACGCAGTGCCAGGCCGACCGCCAGGAGTACCCAGAAGCCGACCTCGCAGGCAATGATCAGCGCGACGAGCACGGCTGTTCCCCCTTCGAGTCTTTCCACCGGACAGCTCCAGCCTTCCAGCGGCCACCGGCCGGTGCCTCGTCACCCGCGACGATTCCCGGCTGCATCCTTCGATGTAGCGCGGGCCGTAGGGGATGCCCCGTACGGGGAGGCGACGGGTCCGGGCGCCGTGTTGGATGGTGGGGTGACCGTCGGCCCCTCGTCCCGCGCCGCAGCGACGGCATCCACGCGTGCCACGCCCCCGCGGCAGGGTCGCCCGGCGCTCCGTAAGGGGCCCGGAAGCCGGACGGCCGGAGCCGGACGGAAATGATCCAGGAGCACATGGTGCGAGTTCTGGCCGAAATGCGCCGTACGAACGGGCCGTTACGGGCCCCGGGGACGGCTGGAGGGCGCGCGGGGTCCGCCGCGTACCCGACAGCGGCGCGGCCCGCCGCAGGGGAGGAAACATGACGCACACAGCCGCCGGCACACCGCCGGTCCGGGTGCTGGTCGCCGAGGACCAGTCCTCCGTACGGGCCGGCCTGGTCCTCATCCTGCGTTCCGCCCCCGACATCGAGGTCGTCGGCGAGGCGGCGGACGGCGTGGAGGCGGTCCGGCTCGCCCGCGAACTGCGCCCCGACCTCGTCCTCATGGACATCCAGATGCCCCGCCTCGACGGGGTCTCCGCCACCCGCCGGGTGGCCGCCGAGCGGCTGGCGGATGTGCTGGTGCTGACCACCTTCGACCTCGACGAATATGTCTTCGGGGCGCTACGGGCGGGGGCCGCGGGCTTTCTGCTCAAGGACAGCGAGGCGGCCGAGCTGCTGACCGCGGTGCGCACGGTGGCGTCCGGCGAGGGGCTGATCGCACCGGCGGTGACCCGGCGGCTGATCGCGGAGTTCGCGAGCCCACGGCCGCCGGGACGGCCGCCGCGGACCGGCACCGAACCGGACCGGACGGTCCTGGCCCCGCTGACCCCTCGCGAGCGCGAAGTACTGGGATGCCTGGGGCGGGGGCTGTCGAACGCCGACATCGCACTACGGCTGGCGATGGCGGAGGCCACCGCGAAGACCCATGTCAGCCGGCTGCTGGCGAAACTGGACCTGCGCAGCCGGGTACAAGCGGCCGTACTGGCACAGGAGTTGGGAGTGGACGGGCCGTAAAGGGGGCGGGGCCGGGGCCTTGGGGGCGGACAACCCTAGGGGCGGGCCGTGGGGAGAAGCCCTAGGTGGAGGCCGACGGCGTCCCGTAGGGGATGCCGGGCCCCCTTGCGGGCCACAACGAAGCAGGGCCGGGAGCTATTCCCGCCGCCGCACGCCCACGCCACACGCTTCACGCGTCACGCGTCACGCGTCACGCGTCACGCCACATTGACCCTCTGGCCGGGCGGTGCCGCCTCCAGCCAGGCGAGGAAGCCGGTCAGTGCGTCCTCGCTCATCGCCAGTTCCAGACGGGTGCCGCGGTGCCGGCAGGCCAGCACGAGGGAGTCGGAGAGCAGCGCCAGTTCCTCCTCGCCCTGGGGCGTACGGCGCTCCAGGACCTCGATGGCCGAGCGCTCCAGGAGGTGGCGGGGCCGGGGCGCGTACGAGAACACCCGGAACCACTCGATCCGGTCTCCGTTGTAGCGGGACACACCGTAGATCCAGCCCTTGCCGCCGGTCTCGTTCTCCGGGACGTTCCAGCGCAGGCTGCAGTCGAAAGTGCCGCCGGACCGCTGGATGAGCCGCCGCCGCAGTCCGAAGACGAACAGTCCCAGCAGCACCAGGACCAGCACCACGACGATGCCGCTCACAAGCAGAGCGAGGAACATCTCGACCGACCTCCTCGCCTCGATGGGGGTCCCCCCGCGCTGGTCGGGCGCGAAGGACGGACACGCACCTGCATTGCCTCAGCCGCGGGTCGCTCCGGACAACTCCGGGCGGCCCGCGGCTGAGGATCGATCTCGCCGGCGGCGGGGTTCAGTGAACGCCCGTCACCGCACGCAGCCGGACATCGGCGCGACGCTCGGCGGCCGCGTCAGCGTCCGACTTCGCTCGCTCCAGTGCCCGCTCCGCGCGCTGGACATCGATCTCGTCCGACAGCTCGGCGATCTCCGCGAGCAGAGACAGCTTGTTGTCGGCGAACGAGATGAAGCCGCCGTGCACAGCGGCGACGACGGTGCCGTCCCCGCTCTCCCCGGTCGTACGAATCGTCACCGGGCCCGACTGCAGCACGCCGAGCAGCGGCTGGTGTCCGGGCATGACGCCGATGTCGCCCGACGAGGTGCGCGCGACGACCAGGCTGGCCTTGCCGGACCAGACCTGACGGTCGGCGGCGACCAACTCGACGTGCAGCTCAGCCACGATGGCTCCTCGGGTCTCCACCTGCCTGGCTCGGCAGATGTTGGGTCAAATACTAGTGGTCGTACGGGCCGGGGGCGGCCAGGGCCGCCCCCGGGACCGGCGCCGGGGTCAGGAGACGCCCAGCTCCTTGGCATTGGCCTTCAGGTCCTCGATGCCACCGCACATGAAGAACGCCTGCTCGGGGAAGTGGTCGTAGTCACCGTCGGCGATCGCGTTGAACGCCGCGATGGACTCGTCCAGCGGGACGTCCGAACCGTCGACACCGGTGAACTGCTTCGCCACGTGGGTGTTCTGCGACAGGAACCGCTCGATACGACGGGCGCGGTGGACGGTGAGCTTGTCCTCCTCGCCCAGCTCGTCGATACCCAGAATCGCGATGATGTCCTGGAGGTCCTTGTACTTCTGCAGGATCGTCTTGACGCGCGAGGCGCAGTCGTAGTGGCCCTGCGAGATGTAGCGGGGGTCCAGGATCCGGGACGTCGAGTCCAGCGGGTCGACCGCCGGGTAGATGCCCTTCTCCGAGATCGGGCGCGACAGAACGGTGGTCGCGTCCAGGTGGGCGAAGGTGGTCGCCGGCGCCGGGTCGGTCAGGTCGTCCGCGGGGACGTAGATCGCCTGCATCGAGGTGATCGAGTGACCACGGGTCGAGGTGATGCGCTCCTGCAGCAGACCCATCTCGTCGGCCAGGTTCGGCTGGTAACCCACCGCGGAGGGCATCCGGCCGAGCAGGGTCGACACCTCGGAACCCGCCTGGGTGTACCGGAAGATGTTGTCGATGAAGAAGAGCACGTCCTGCTTCTGCACATCGCGGAAGTACTCCGCCATGGTCAGACCGGCCAGGGCGACGCGGAGACGGGTGCCCGGGGGCTCGTCCATCTGACCGAAGACCAGCGCGGTCTTGTCGATGACGCCGGAGTCCGTCATTTCCTCGATGAGGTCGTTGCCCTCACGGGTGCGCTCGCCGACACCGGCGAACACCGACACACCGTCGTGGTTGTTGGCCACGCGGTAGATCATTTCCTGGATCAGAACGGTCTTGCCGACACCGGCACCACCGAACAGACCGATCTTTCCACCCTTGACGTACGGGGTGAGCAGGTCGATGACCTTGACGCCGGTCTCGAACATCTCGGTCTTGGACTCGAGCTGGTCGAAGGTCGGGGCCTTGCGGTGGATCGCCCAGCGCTCGGTGACCTCGGACGCCGCCTCCGGCTTGTTCAGGATCTCACCGAGGGTGTTGAACACCTTGCCCTTGGTGATGTCACCGACGGGGACGGTGATCCCGGTGCCGGTGTCGGTCACCGCGGCCTGGCGGACCAGACCGTCGGTGGGCTGCATGGAGATGGCACGGACCAGGCCCTCACCCAGGTGCTGGGCGACCTCGAGGGTCAGGGTCTTCAGGGCGCCGGCCTCGGCCGGGTCGGCGACCTCGACGGTCAGCGCGTTGTAGATGTCCGGCATCGCGTCGACGGGGAACTCCACGTCGACGACCGGGCCGATGACCCGCGCGACGCGGCCCGTAGCCGTGGCCGTTTCAACAGTGGTGGTCATAGTGGTCAGTCACTCCCCGCGGTCGCGTCGGCCAGAGCACTGGCGCCACCGACGATCTCGCTGATTTCCTGGGTGATTTCGGCCTGTCGGGCCGCGTTGGCAAGCCGCGAGAGCGACTTGATGAGCTCTTCTGCGTTGTCGGTCGCCGACTTCATCGCACGACGCGTGGCGGCGTGCTTGGAGGCGGCGGCCTGCAGGAGCGCGTTGTAGATCCGCGACTCGACATACCGCGGAAGCAGGGCGTCGAGGACGTCCTCGGCCGACGGCTCGAAGTCGAACAGCGGAAGGATCTCGCCCTTGGCCGACTCCTCGGACTCCGCCACCGCCTTGTCGAGACTCAGCGGCAGCAGCCGGTCGTCGATCGCCGTCTGCGTCATCATCGAGATGAACTCGGTGGTGACGATGTGGAGTTCGTCCACGCCGCCCTCGGCGGTGTCCTGCTGGACAGCGTCGATCAGCGGTGCGGCGATCGCCTTGGCGTCCGCGTACGTCGGGTTGTCGGTGAAGCCGGTCCACGACTCCACGACCTTGCGCTCGCGGAAGCTGTAGTACGACACACCCTTGCGCCCGACGATGTAGGCGTCGACCTCCTTGCCCTCGGCCTTGAGGCGCTCGGTGAGCTTCTCGGCGGCCTTGATGACGTTGGAGGAGTAGCCGCCGGCCAGACCGCGGTCGCTCGTGATGAGCAGCAGCGCGGCCCGCGAGGGCTGCTCCGCCTCCGTCGTCAGCGGGTGCTGGGTGTTCGAGCCCGTGGCAACCGCTGTCACCGCGCGGGTCAGTTCACTCGCGTACGGCGTCGACGCCGCCACCTGGCGCTGCGCCTTGACGACGCGCGAGGCGGCGATCATCTCCATCGCCTTGGTGATCTTCTTGGTCGCGGTGACGGAGCGGATGCGACGCTTGTAGACCCGGAGCTTGGCTCCCATGGATCAGGTCCCTTCCGTCGTCACTTGCTGGTGCCGGCCGGGGCGTCCTCGCCGAGCAGCTTGCCGTCCGAGGTCTCGAACTGCCGCTTGAAGCCGTCGACGGCCTCGGCGATCGCGCCGATGGTGTCGTCGGACATCTTGGCGCCCTCGCGGATGCTGGTCAGCAGGTCCTTCTTCTCCCGGTGGAGGTGGTCGAGGAGCTCCCGCTCGAAGCGGCGGATGTCCTCGACCGGGACGTCATCCATCTTGCCGTTGGTGCCGGCCCAGATGGAAACGACCTGGTCCTCGGTGGCGTACGGGCTGTACTGGGGCTGCTTGAGCAGCTCAGTC
The DNA here is from genome assembly GCF_042746015.1 of Streptomyces sp. NPDC058773. Taxonomy (NCBI): domain Bacteria; kingdom Bacillati; phylum Actinomycetota; class Actinomycetes; order Kitasatosporales; family Streptomycetaceae; genus Streptomyces; species Streptomyces sp. NPDC058773. The sequence continues at coordinate 71,334 of NZ_JBHYPE010000032.1, read as the reverse complement.
ATCCGCTTGCCGCGCTCCAGCTGAGCCTTGGAGGCCGCGTCCAGGTCGGAACCGAAGGCGGCGAACGCCTCCAGCTCGCGGTACTGGGCGAGGTCGACACGGAGTCGGCCGGACACCTGGCGCATGGCCTTGTGCTGGGCCGAGCCACCGACGCGGGAGACCGAGATACCCACGTTCAGCGCCGGACGCTGGTTGGCGTTGAAGAGGTCCGACTCCAGGAAGCACTGGCCGTCGGTGATGGAGATGACGTTGGTCGGGATGAACGCCGACACGTCGTTCGCCTTGGTCTCGACGATCGGGAGGCCGGTCATCGAGCCGGCACCCATCTCGTCGGAGAGCTTGGCGCAGCGCTCCAGCAGACGCGAGTGCAGGTAGAAGACGTCGCCCGGGTAGGCCTCACGGCCCGGCGGACGGCGCAGCAGCAGGGACACGGCGCGGTAGGCGTCGGCCTGCTTCGAGAGGTCGTCGAAGATGATCAGGACGTGCTTGCCCTGGTACATCCAGTGCTGGCCGATGGCCGAGCCGGTGTAGGGCGCCAGGTACTTGAAGCCCGCCGGGTCGGACGCCGGGGCGGCGACGATGGTGGTGTACTCCAGGGCGCCGGCCTCCTCCAGCGCACCGCGCACGGACGCGATGGTGGAGCCCTTCTGGCCGATGGCGACGTAGATGCAGCGGACCTGCTTCTTCGGGTCGCCCGAGCGCCAGTTGTCGCGCTGGTTGATGATGGTGTCGACGGCCAGGGCGGTCTTGCCGGTCTGGCGGTCACCGATGATCAGCTGACGCTGGCCACGGCCGATCGGCACCATCGAGTCGACGGCCTTGTAGCCGGTCTCCATGGGCTCGTGGACCGACTTACGGACCATGACGCCCGGAGCCTGCAGCTCCAGGGCGCGGCGGCCCTCGGACTCGATCTCGCCGAGGCCGTCGATCGGGTTGCCCAGCGGGTCGACGACGCGGCCGAGGTAGCCCTCGCCCACGGCGACCGAGAGCACCTCACCGGTGCGCTGCACCGGCTGGCCCTCCTCGATGCCGCTGAACTCACCGAGGACAACCGCACCGATCTCGCGCTCTTCCAGGTTCAGCGCAAGACCGAGCGTGCCGTCCTCGAACTTCAGCAGCTCGTTCGCCATCGCCGAGGGAAGGCCCTCGACCTTCGCGATGCCGTCTCCGGCCTCGCTTACCGTGCCGACCTCCTCGCGCGAGGCCGCGTCCGGCTTGTACGCCTGGACGAAGTTCTCCAGCGCGTCCCGGATCTCCTCCGGCCGGATCGTGAGCTCCGCCATCTGGGTTCCCTGCTCTCCTTGTTGGGCCCGAAGTTACTTGCGGGTGTCTGGGGGGCTGTCCCCCAGGGGGTTTCCGCTTACGGCCCAACTCGGGCCGCCGTCATGCTTGTGCTGGTCCCCGGGGCTTCCTCCGGACCGCAGCCGGACCTCGTGGTCCGGCCGGCTGGTCCGGCGCCTGCCGCCGGTTGTGCAGCTCTTGAGTTGGTGGCTGGGTCAGCCGGCCATCCGCCGGGCCGCCTCGTCGAGGCGCTCCGCGATGGTCCCGTTGATGACCTCGTCGCCGATCCGGACCTGGACTCCGCCGAGGACCTCGGGGTCCACGTCGAGGTTCAGGTGGACCTGCCGTCCGTACAGCTGCGCCAGGGAAGCGCCCAGGCGCTGCCGCTGCCCTTCGGTGAGGGGCACCGCGGAGGTGACCACCGCGACCATCCGGTCCCGGCGGCTCGCCGCCAGCTTGGAGAGGGCGTCGAGCCCCGCTTCCAGGCTACGGCCCCGCGGCTGTACGACAAGACGGATCACGATGCGCTCGGTGACCGGGTTGGCCCGGCCGCCCAGCAGCGCATTCAGCAGGTCCGTCTTGGCCGCGACCGTCGCGTTCCGGTCGGTCAGCGCACCGCGCAGCTCGCTGTTGGAGCTGACGATCCGGCCGAACCGGAAGAGCTCGTCCTCGACGTCGTCGAGCTGACCGGCCCGCTGCGCGGCGACCAGATCGGCGCTGTAGGCCAGCTCCTCGAGCGCGTCCGTCAGGTCGCGCGAACCCGACCAGCGGGCGCGGACCATGCCGGACACCAGGTCGGCGGCCGGGCCGCCCACCTTGTTGCCGAGCAGCCGTCCGGCCAGTTCGGCACGCGCCTCGGCGGCCTGCGCCGGGTCGGTCAGGACCCGACGCAGCGACACCTCGCGGTCGAGCAGAGCGGTGACGGCAGCCAGCTCCTCGGCGAGCTTCGCGGCGTCGACGGAGGTGTCATCCGTCAGCGCGTTGAACTGCTCGCGTGCGGAGGCGAGTGCCTCGCGGCTCGCTCCGTTCATCGTCCGGCCTCAGCCTTCGTCGCGTCCGACGCCGCCTTGGCCTCGACGTCGTCGAGGAAGCGGTCGATGGTCCGGCTCTGCCGGGCGTGGTCCTCGAGGGACTCCCCGACGAGCTTGCCGGCCAGGTCGACGGCGAGCTTGCCCACGTCCTGGCGCAGCGCCTGCGCGGCCTGCTTCCGGTCCGCCTCGATCTGGGCGTGACCGGCAGCGATGATCTCCTCACGCTGCCGCTGGCCCTCGGCGCGCATCTCAGCGATGAGCGTCGCGCCCTGCTCCTGCGCCTCCTGGCGCAGACGCGCGGCCTCGTGGCGGGCGTCGGCGAGCTGTGCCCGGTAGTCCGCGAGCACCTGCTGAGCCTCGGCCTGATTCGCCTCGGCTTCCTCCATGCGGCCTTCGATGAGCGTCCGGCGCTCTTCCAGAACCTTGTTGATGTTCGGGAGGAGCTTCTTGGCCAGGAAGCCGAAGACGATGAAGAAGGCGATCAGGCCGATGACCAGCTCTGGAATCGGCGGGACCAGGGGGTTCTCAGGAACCTCCGCCGCCATGTTGAAGCCCAGGGCGTTCACATCAATGCCTTCCGTCTAAATGGATGTCGATGTGGTTCGTTTACTTGAAAACGAAGCCCATGACGATGCCGATGAGGGCGAGCGCCTCACAGAAGGCGAAACCCATGATCTGGTTGGTGCGGATCAGGCCGGCAGCCTCGGGCTGACGGGCCAGGGCCTGGGTGCCGTTACCGAAGATGATGCCAACGCCGACGCCGGGGCCGATGGCGGCCAGGCCGTAGCCGATCGCGCTGGCGCTGCCGGTGAAGGCGGTCGCGGAGGCGAGGTTGACGGTCTCGAGAGCAGCGGACATGCCGTTACTTCCTTCTCATTTCACGGACCGGTGGGGGTTGGCCACCGGACAGCTGTTGGGGCTGGGAGACGGGGTGCTCAGTGGTTCTCGGCGAGCGCACCCTGGACGTAGTTGCAGGCCAGGAGGACGAAGACGTACGCCTGAACGGCCTGGATGAAGAGCTCGAAAGCCGTCATCGCGAGGGTCATGGCGAACGAGGCCCCGGCGTAGACGATGCCGATGCCGTTCAGCAGGTACCAGCTGGCGATGGTGAACATCAGGATCAGCAGGTGGCCCGCGAACATGTTCGCGAAGAGCCGGACCGCGTGGGTGAACGGCCGGATGATCATGTTCGAAAGGAACTCGATCACGACGATCAACGGCAGGACCCAGCCGAGCGACTTGTCATAGCCGGTGATGTTCTTCCAGCCGCCGACGAAGCCGTGCTTCTTGAAGGTCAGGTAGACCCACAGGATGTAGACCATCGCCGCGAGCCCCACGGGGAAGGCGATGACCGACGTCACCGGGAACGCCATCACCGGGATGATGGACCAGATGTTCATGACCCACACGAAGAAGAACAGCGAGACCATGAAGGGGACATATTTGTCGCCCTCCTTCTTCCCCAGCGCGTCATAGACGAGCCCGCGGCGCACGAAGTCGTAGCCCGCCTCGCCGATCATCTGCAGCTTTCCGGGCACGACCTTGGCCCGGCCGAATGCCGCCCAGAAGAACCACACCACGACGATCGTGCTGAGGAACGCCAGCAGCATCGGCTTGTTGAACTCGTAGCCACCGATGGTGAAGAGGGGTTCGAAGACGAACGAATGAAGGCCCGGGGCCTCGAAGCCACAGCCGGAAAAGATGTGGCAGTCGGTCTCGAAGGCGAGCATCGTTTCAGCACTCACCGCGAGCTCCTTCAGCGTGGCGCATGGGTACGGCAACCTCGTTGTGTCGGCGCGGCGTTGAGCCACGGAGCGGCACTGGACTGGTCTTACGGATTTGGGGGCGGCTGGCGGGCGCTTGGCCCGGCCACATCACAGGCATCGGCCGCGAGAACTTCCCGTTCCATCGAGTGGAACTCGGGAGCTCAGCCGCCCGCGCCAACTGTGCCGCAGTTGGCACCGGACGATAGCAGGCCCGCAAGAGGGCATTTATCTCGGCCCTACGTGTCACGTCGGCGACCCCGCCGTCTCCGCCTTCTTCTGCTCGGCGGAGTCGGGTTCCACGTACAGAATCTTCGCCCTCATATGACCGCGGGTCTGTGCCGCGATCCATACGAGAGTGGCGCCGAGCAATGTGAACGCAAACGCCTTGGTGTCGAAGAGGGCTGTGTCCTTGAACACGACCAGGAAGACCAGCACGAACAGGATCTGCGTCGTGTAGAGCAGCAGTCCCATCATCTGGAACAGCTGAGGAAGATTCCTCGCGGTCTTCTGCAGGACGGCCAGGCCGGCCCCCATCACGAGCACCACCAGCACCGTGCCGACGACAGCGCCGATCACTCCCTTCACGCCCGCGACCACACCGCTCACGGCAACGGCGACAGCGCCGATGGCAAGGGTGGGCACAACGGCGTGAAGGAGTAGTCGGGCGTCATTCGACTGCATGGCGGCGCTCCGGCAAAAGATGTGGGGTGTGTCGTCATGGACGAGCGTAGACCCGGCCTGAGGTGGAACCTGCGGCCCAAGGACAGTCGCACTACGGCCCTTCGGCTCTGTCGCCGGGTTTCGTGAACGGTATCACAAACTATTTGATGAGGTCTTTACCTGGTTCGTGTGGACCCTGTCACACCTGAGCGTGAACGTGCGCGTTGGTGCACTGACGAGCCGCGTTATGTCTGGTATAGCGTCAACCGTCCCGATTCCTGATGCGCGTTCGGGCGATCGAACCTCTGAATCAGTGGTGACTGTCCGCCTTCCGGCGCCCCACGAAGCGTGAACGGTCGCCGATCGCGGTGGCGCCGTGCAGACCCGCGGGGACCGGTTCGCGCTCCTCCGCCGACTCAACGTCGTGCTCGCCGGCCGCCGCTGCGTCCGCCGCGTCCGCCGTCCCGGCCGACGCCGTCGCGGGGGCCACCCGCCGGTAGCGCGGCGGCACCATCCACTCCGCCCAGAGCGGCGCCCGCGGCGTGAAGCGCGGCAGCAGGAGCAGCACCAGGCCCACCGCGCTCAGCAGCACGATGCCGAGCACGATCCACATGCTGGCGTTGTTCGCGGAGTAGGCGACGGCGCCGAAGGCGATCAGCGCCGACCAGAAGTACATGATCAGCACCGCGCGGCTGTGCGAATGGCCGATTTCCAGCAGCCGGTGGTGCAGATGGCCGCGGTCGGCGGCGAACGGCGACTGGCCCTTCCACGTACGCCGCACGATCGCCAGGATCAGGTCGGCGACCGGCACCGCGATGATCGTCAGCGGCAGCAGCAGCGGGATGTAGACCGGCACCATCGCGTGGGTCGCCTCGCGCAGACCGCCCGCCTTGACGTTGAGCAGGTCCGGGTCGACCTGGCCGGTCACCGAGACCGCGCCCGCGGCCATGACCAGGCCGATCAGCATCGAGCCCGAGTCGCCCATGAAGATCCGCGCCGGGTGCATGTTGTGCGGCAGGAAGCCGAGGCACATGCCCATCAGAACGACCGAGAACAGCGTTGCGGGCGCGGCCGCCTCGATGCCATAGCCGAACCACATCCGGTACGCGTACATGAAGAACGCCGCGGCCGCGATGCACACCATGCCGGAGGCGAGTCCGTCCAGGCCGTCCACGAAGTTCACCGCGTTGATGGTGATCACGACGAGGGCCACGGTCAGCAGCGTGCCCTGCATCGGGGTGAGGGAGACCGTGCCGACACCGGGGATCGGGATCCAGAGGATCGTCAGGCCCTGGAGGACCATCACGCCCGCGGCGATCATCTGGCCGCCGAGCTTCACCAGGGCGTCCACGCCCCACTTGTCGTCCAGGACGCCGAGAATCCAGATCAGCGCGGCGCCGGAGAGCAGCGCCCGGGGCTCGTTGGAGCTCTCGAAGACACTCTTGAGGTTGGTCAGATGCGAGGCGACCAGCAGACCGGCACACAGCCCGCCGAACATCGCGATGCCGCCGAGTCGTGGCGTCGGCTCGCGGTGTACGTCACGCGCACGGATCTCCGGCATCGCACCGGCCGCGATCGCGAACTTCCGCACCGGGCCGGTCAGCAGGTAGGTCACCGCGGCCGTGACGCACAGCGTCAGCAGGTATTCACGCACGGGCTGCCCCATTGGTATAGCTGGCCATCACAGCCCCACACCCTATGCGTGTCCGCCCCCTGGCCGTGAATACAGGAATAGACGCCTGGTGTCAGCGGATGGTTCCCGCCGTCATCCGTGATCGGGATAAGGCGGAAAGCCGTGGACCAAAGCGACGGTGCGGGAACGGACCGCGCCGTCCTCCTCCAGCGCCGCCACGATCAGCTCGGCGACCGCCTTCATCTCCGTCTCGCCCATGCCCTGGGTGGTCACCGCGGCGGTGCCCAGCCGGATGCCGGTCCGGCGGGCCGCGAGGACGTCGGGGGTCTCGGCACACGGCAGTGCGCAGGTGTCCAGCACGATGCCGGCGGCGGCCAGCCGGCCCCGGGCGCTGCGTGCGTCCAGGCCGAGCGGGGCCGTATCCGCGGTGATCAGATGGGTGTCGGTACCGCCGGTGGTGATCGTCAGACCGTGGCCGGCGAGCGCCTCGGCGAGCGCGCGGGCATTGGCCGTGACCTGATGGGCGTACGCGCCGAAGGCGGGCGTGGCGGCCTCCGCGAAGGCCACGGCCTTGGCGGCGACGGCATTCATCTGCGCGCCCCCCTGGGTGAAGGGGAACACCGCGCGGTCGATCCGCTCGGCCAGCTGCGCGCCGCACAGGATCAGCCCGCCGCGCGGCCCGCGCAGCACCTTGTGTGTGGTTCCGCACACCACGTCGGCGTACGGGACGGGGCTGGGCGCCGCTCCCCCGGCGATCAGCCCGAGGGGGTGGGCGACATCCGCGATCAGGTAGGCGCCGGTCTCGTCGGCGATGTCACGGAAGGCGGCGTAGTCGAGGTGCCGGGGGTAGGAGATCGAGCCGCAGACGATGGCCTTGGGGCGGCGGGCGCGGGCCAGCTCGCGGATCGCGTCGTAGTCGAGGAGGCCGGTCTCCTCGTCGACGCCGTAGCCGGCGAAGTCGAACCAGCGGCCGGAGAAGTTGGCCGGCGAGCCGTGGGTGAGGTGTCCGCCGTGCGGGAGGGACATCGCCAGGACGGTGTCCCCGGGGCGCAGCAGGGCGGCGTAGGCGGCCAGGACGGCCGAAGACCCGGAGTGGGCCTGGACGTTGGCGTGTTCGGCACCGAAGAGGGCCTTGGCGCGCTCCACCGCGATCCGCTCGGCGAGGTCGACGATCTCGCAGCCGCCGTGGTGCCGGGCGCCCGGATAGCCCTCGGCGTATTTGTTGCCCAGCGGGGAGCCGAGGGCGGCCAGGACGGCCGGTGAGGTGAAGTTCTCCGCGGCGATGAGCTGCAGCCCGTCACTCTGCCGGGCGCTCTCCCCGAGCAGGACGCCGGCGATCTCCGGGTCCTGGCGCAGCAGCGCGGCGAAGTCCGGGGAGCCGGCCGGCCGGGTGCCGGCCTCACGGGCGGCCCGCGCCCGGTCCTCGACGGTCGCGGCCGTCCCGGCGCCGGCGGCCGGCGCGGTGGCCTGGGGACGGGTGTCCGGGGTCTCGCTACGGGGTGACGCGGTGGTGGCAGGCATCGCTTGCTCCGGGCCTCGTACGGGGACGTAGTCCCAATGTAGGCGCGGCAGGGCGATCGGGCGCGGTGTGCGGGCCGCTCGGGGGCCCCGGATGCGACGTCCGGGGCCCGGGGTCTCAGGCCCGCGCCGGGACCCCTGTGAGGGCGGTGACGACCGGGTCGAGCGCCTGGTTGATCTCGTCGCCGATGGAGCGGAAGAAGGTGATGGGGGCGCCGTAGGGGTCGTAGACCTCGTCGGACTCCGGGTTGGGCGCCAGCAGCCAGCCGCGCAGCGCAGCGGCGGCGCCGACCAGCGCGCGGGCGCGCTCGACCAGCCCGCCGTCCGGCAGGTCCGGATCGGGCTCGGGCAGCGTGGCCGGATCTATGGCCCGTACCAGCCGGTTGAACTCCTTCAACGTGAAGGTGCGCAGACCCGCCGAGTGGCCCATCGAGATGACCTGGGCCCGGTGGTCGCGGGTGGCGGTGAGCACCAGGTCGGCGCGGATGACGTGCTCGTCGAGCAGCTCACGGCCGAGGAAGCCGGCCGGGTCGGCGCCGTAGTCGGCGAGCACCGTGGCGGCGTGCGTCTCCATCGGGGCGCCTTCGTGGCCCCACGTTCCGGCGCTCTCCACGAGCAGCCCGCCGCTGCGCGCCGCACCGAGCCGCAGCTCCAGGGCATGGCGGTGCAGCCGCTCGGTGATCGGCGAGCGGCAGACGTTGCCGGTGCTGACGTGGAGAATCCGAAAAGGGGACGGCGGAGGTACCGGGGTGTCGTCGCCTGGTCCCGCTATGCCACGCCCCAGGGGCGGCATCAATTGGCCACCTCGAGCTCGGGTACCACCTTGCGCAGCTCCTCCGCGCCGATCGCGCCCTCGCGCAGCAGCACCGGGATCCGGCCGGTGACATCGACGATCGAGGACGGCACGGCGGCGGGCGTCGGGCCGCCGTCCAGGTAGACGGAGACCGAATCGCCCAGCATCTCCTGTGCGGCGTCGCAGTCCTGCGGGGACGGGTGGCCGGTGAGGTTGGCGCTGGAGACGGCCATCGGGCCGAACTCGGTGAGCAGCTCGATCGCGACGGGGTGCAGCGGCATCCGTACCGCGACCGTGCCGCGGGTCTCGCCCAGGTCCCAGGTCAGCGACGGCTGGTGCTTGGCGACGAGGGTGAGCGCGCCGGGCCAGAAGGCGTCGACCAGCTCCCAGGCCTGCTCGGAGAAGTCGGTGACCAGGCCGTGCAGGGTGTTGGGGGACCCGACGAGGACCGGGGAGGGCATACCGCGGCCGCGGCCCTTGGCCTCCAGCAGGTCGCCGACGGCCTCGGCGCTGAAGGCGTCCGCGCCGATGCCGTAGACGGTGTCGGTCGGCAGCACGACCAGCTCACCGCGGCGGACGGCCGAGGCGGCCTCGCGCAGACCGGTGGTGCGGTCGGTCGCGTCGCTGCAGTCGTATCGCCGTGCCATTACGGGACCTCCTCGTGCGAAACGAATACTTCGGATGCATCGGCTGCATCAGGCGCCGAAGCGGGCCACGTCATGGCGTCGCCCGGCGCGCGGTGGCGAAACGGGGCCTGTTGTTGAGGTCCGGGTGATCGGCCGCATCGGCCCAGCCCCGCTCCTCGGTGAAGATCCACGGCACCTGCCCGCCCTGGGTGTCGGCATGCTCGATGACGACCACACCGCCGGGCCGCAGCAGACGGTGTGCGGTCCGCTCGATGCCCCGGATGGTGTCCAGGCCGTCCTGACCCGAGAACAGCGCGAGCTCGGGGTCGTGGTCGCGTGCCTCGGGGGCGACGTACTCCCACTCGGTCAGCGGGATGTACGGCGGGTTGGAGACGACCAGGTCGACCTGCCCGTCCAGTTCGGGAAGCGCGGTCAGCGCGTCGCCGTGATGGAGAACGACGCGGGACCCCTCGACGTTCTTGCGGGCGTAGTCCAACGCCTCTTCGGACAGCTCGACGGCGTGCACCCGCGAGCGGGGCACCTCCTGCGCCAGGGCGAGGGCGATCGCCCCGGAGCCGGTGCACAGGTCGACGATCAGCGGCTCGACGACGTCCATGGCCCGCACCGCGTCTATCGCCCAGCCGACCACCGACTCGGTCTCCGGGCGGGGCACGAACACCCCCGGGCCGACGGCGAGTTCGAGGTAGCGGAAGAACGCCCGGCCGGTGATGTGCTGGAGCGGCTCACGGGCCTCGCGGCGGGCGACGGCCTCCCAGTAGCGGGCGTCGAAGTCCGCGTCCTTGACGTGGTGCAGCGCACCCCGTTTGACGCCGTGCACGAACGCCGCGAGCTCCTCGGCGTCGAAGCGCGGCGAGGGCACACCGGCGTCGGCCAGCCGCTGGGTGGCCTGGGCCACCTCGGCGAGCAGAAGGTTCACGGGGCCTTCCTCCTAGTGCGCTGCGTCTTCATGGTGCGGGGTTCGCGTCGGCCGGCCGGGGGTGCCGGGGGGTGCGGGACTACTGGGCGGCGGCGAGCTTGGCGGCCGAGTCGGCGTCGACGCAGGCCTGGATGACCGGGTCGAGTTCGCCGTCGAGGACCTGGTCCAAGTTGTACGCCTTGAAGCCGACCCGGTGGTCGGAGATGCGGTTTTCCGGGAAGTTGTACGTCCGGATGCGCTCGGAGCGGTCGACCGTACGGACCTGGCTGCGCCGGGCGTCGGACGCCTCGCGCTCGGCCTCCTCCTGGGCGGCGGCCAGCAGCCGGGAGCGCAGGATGCGCATCGCCTGCTCCTTGTTCTGGAGCTGGCTCTTCTCGTTCTGGCAGGAGACGACGATGCCGGTGGGCAGGTGCGTGATGCGGACCGCGGAGTCGGTGGTGTTGACGGACTGGCCGCCGGGGCCGGAGGAGCGGTAGACGTCGATCCGCAGGTCGTTGGCGACGATCTCCACCTCGACCTCCTCGGCCTCGGGCGTGACCAGCACGCCGGCCGCGGAGGTGTGGATGCGGCCCTGCGACTCGGTGGCGGGCACCCGCTGGACGCGGTGCACCCCGCCCTCGTACTTCAGCCGCGCCCAGACGCCCTGTCCGGGCTCGGTGGCGCCGCCCCCGCCCTTGGTCTTCACGGCGACCTGGACGTCCTTGTAGCCGCCGAGGTCGGACTCGTTGGCGTCGAGGATCTCGGTCTTCCAGCCGACCCGCTCGGCGTAGCGCAGATACATCCGCAGCAGGTCGCCGGCGAACAGCGCGGACTCCTCGCCGCCCTCACCGGCCTTGACCTCGAGGATGACGTCCTTGTCGTCGCTGGGGTCGCGCGGGACCAGCAGCAGCCGCAGCTTCTCGGTCAGCTCCTCGCGGTGGGCGTCGAGTTCCTTGACCTCTTCGGCGAAGTCCGGGTCGTCCGCGGCGAGTTCGCGGGCGGTCTCGATGTCGTCACCGGTCTGCTTCCAGGCGCGGTAGGTCGCGATGATCGGGGTCAGCTCGGCGTAGCGCTTGTTGAGCCGCATGGCCTCGCGCTGGTCGGCGTGGACCGCGGGATCGGCCAGCCGCTTCTCAAGATCGGCGTGCTCGCCGGTGAGTTCTTCGACCGCCTCGAACATCGTGGAGTTCCTCTGCTGGCTGCTGTGGTGACCGGGGTACCGGGGCGCGACGGGTACTGCGCCGCGGGGCCCCGGGACGCCCGTACGGGAGCCAAGGGCCAGGACGACAAAACGCCGGTCCGGTCACCCCTGAGCAGGGGCGACCGGAGACCGGCGCCTTGAGGGTCGCTACTTCTTGGCAGCGGCGCCCTTGCCGAAGCGGGCCTCGAAGCGGGCCACGCGGCCGCCCGTGTCCATGATCTTCTGCTTGCCCGTGTAGAACGGGTGGCACTCGGAGCAGATGTCGGCGCGGACCGTGCCGCTGGCGACCGTGCTACGGGTGGTGAAGGACGCGCCACAGGTGCAGCTGACCTGGGTCTCGACGTACTCCGGGTGGATGTCGCGCTTCAAGGGATTCTCCTAGGTTCGGGAGTGCACCGGGTCGTGTCGCGGGTTGCGTCACGTGAACCGGGGCCGACGGTCCAGTCTGCCAGGACTAGCCGTATCTCCCAAAACCGGGGTGCGGCCGCAGCTATTCCCCGGCCGGTCCCGGGGCCCGCCAAAGCCCCGGGACCGCGGCGCCCCGGCTACTTCACGTAGGTGTCCGTGCCGCCCTTGTCACCGGCCGAGCCCTTGATCGCGGACTTGGGGATGTCCTGGTCCTGCCGGAGGGCGTCCCAGACCTGACGGCTCTGCTTGGTCAGCGGCAGCACCCGGTCGGGGTCCTGGGCGTCGTACGTCACCGGCAGCGTCACCATGTTGATGTTCTCCGCCCCGATGTTGCCCAGGCTCTTGGCCAGGCCGGTCAGTTCGCTGACCGAGTTGAGGTCGGTGTCGGTGGTGATGGCCTTGGTGGCGGTGTCGGCGATGTCGTAGAGCTTGGTGGGGTTGGTGAGCAGCCCGACGTTCTTGACCTGCTTCATCAGGGCCTTGATGAAGGTCTGCTGGAGCTGGATGCGGCCGAGGTCGCTGCCGTCGCCGCCGGGGACGCCGTGCCGGGTGCGGACGAGGCCGAGCGCGTGCTCGCCGTCCAGGGTGTGGGTGCCGGGCTGCAGATGCAGGTGGCTGTTGTTGTCGTCGATCGCCTTGCTGGTGGTGATCTGCACACCGCCCAGCGCGTCGATGAGCTTCTTGAAGCCGGTGAAGTCGACCTCGACGAAGTGGTCCATCCGGATACCGCTGATCGACTCGACGGTCTTCACGGCGCAGGCCGGGCCGCCGACCTCGAACGCGGTGTTGAACATCGCCCGGTCCGAGCCGGGGACGTCCTTGCCGTCCTTGGAGCAGTCGGGGCGCTCGATCATGGTGTCCCGGGGGATGCTGACCACGCTGGCCTTCTTGCGGCCCTTGTAGACGTGCACGACCATCGCCGTGTCGGAACGGGCGCCGCCCTCGTCCCGTCCGTACGCACCGTTCTTGCCGGCGCGCGAGTCGGAGCCCATCACGAGGATGTCCATCGAGCCGTCGTCGACGTTTTTCGGCCGGTCGTGGCCGAGGGCGGCGTTGATGTCCACGCCCTTCAGATTGCCGTTGAGCTTGAAGTAGACGTATCCGAGTCCGGCACCACCGAGCAGAACCACACTGGTCAGCGTGCACACAGTGATGGTCGCCACTCGGCGGCGCCGGGTCGGTCCCTTGCGCCGGCGTCCCGTGGGACGTAGGGCGCGGGCGCGGCTTTCGGCCGTTATCGCTTCGCCGTTGCTGTCCGCCATCTGCTCCTCAGTCCTCGTTTCCTCGGCTGCGCCTCGCCGCCGCCGGGCTGCGTGCAGGCACGGCCCGTAGCTCCTTGTCAGACGGGAGGTCGAGGGGAAGGGTTGCACAGCGAGTCATGAGCGATTTCTTAGAAATCCGCGGCGGCCGGGCGGACGGGCCCGGGGCCTTCGCCCTCCTCACCTGGACCTTCGTCCCGTTATCCGGCATGGCTGGAACCGGGCGGTTTGAAGCCGATCTGTGCGGAAGGTCTCAAGCGCGGCGGCGGGACGCGGCGCAGGTCACAGATCACCGTCCGCGGCCGTGCCTACGGGATGCCCAGCACGAAGCCCCCCTCACCCGGGAGGGCGAGGAGGGCTCGGTGCACGGCGCCAGAAGCGCGCCCCTGGGGCGTCAGTCGTTGCCGTTGCCCGCGGTCGGCGTCGTCTTCTGGATCTGCAGCAGGAACTCCGCGTTGGACTTCGTCTGCTTCATCTTGTCCAGCAGCAGCTCGATGGCCTGCTGCTGGTCCAGGGCGTGCAGCACCCGGCGCAGCTTCCACACGATGGCGAGCTCGTCGCTGCCCATGAGGATCTCTTCCTTACGGGTGCTGGACGCGTCCACGTCCACCGCCGGGAAGATGCGCTTGTCGGAGAGCTTGCGGTCGAGCTTGAGCTCCAGGTTGCCGGTGCCCTTGAACTCCTCGAAGATCACCTCGTCCATCCGCGAGCCGGTCTCGACCAGCGCGGTGGCCAGGATGGTCAGCGAACCGCCGTCCTCGATGTTCCGCGCGGCACCGAAGAAGCGCTTCGGCGGGTAGAGCGCGGTGGAGTCGACACCACCGGACAGGATGCGGCCGGAGGCCGGGGCGGCCAGGTTGTACGCACGGCCCAGGCGGGTGATCGAGTCCAGCAGGACGACCACGTCGTGACCCAGCTCGACGAGGCGCTTGGCGCGCTCGATGGCCAGCTCGGCGACGGTGGTGTGGTCCTCGGCCGGGCGGTCGAAGGTCGAGGAGATGACCTCGCCCTTCACCGACCGCTGCATGTCGGTGACCTCTTCGGGACGCTCGTCGACGAGGACGACCATCAGGTGGCACTCGGGGTTGTTGCGGGTGATCGAGTTGGCGATCGCCTGCATGATCATGGTCTTGCCGGTCTTCGGCGGGGCCACGATCAGCCCGCGCTGGCCCTTGCCGATCGGCGTGACCAGGTCGATGATCCGGGTCGTCAGACCGCCCGACTCACCCTCCAGGCGCAGTCGCTCCTGCGGGTAAAGAGGCGTCAGCTTCCCGAACTCCGGCCGCCCGCGGCCCTGTTCGGGCGCCACGCTGTTGACCGTGTCGAGGCGGACCAGCGCGTTGAACTTCTCGCGCCGCTCGCCGTCCTTGGGCTGGCGGACCGCGCCGGTGACGTGGTCACCCTTGCGCAGACCGTTCTTGCGGACCTGGGCGAGGGAGACGTAGACGTCGTTCGGGCCGGGCAGGTAGCCGGAGGTCCGGATGAACGCGTAGTTGTCGAGGATGTCGAGGATGCCCGCGACGGGGATCAGGACGTCGTCCTCGGAGACCTGCGGCTCGTTGCCGAAGTCCTCGCGGCCGCCGCGACGGCCCCGGCGGTCGCGGTAGCGGCCGCGACGGCCCCGGCGTCCGCCCTCGAAGTCGTCGTCATCATCGTTGCGGCGGTCGCGCTGACGCTGGCCGCCCTGGCCGCCCTGGCCGCCGTCACCGGCGTCGCCCTTGCGGCGGTCCCGCTGACGCTGACCGCGCTCACCGCGGTCGCCACGGTCGCCCTTCTGGCCGCGGTCCTGACGGTCGCCGCGGTCCTGGCGCTCGCCCTTGCCGGGCCGGCCCTCGCCGGTCTCCTGCGGGGACACCGCGGTGTCGGTCTTGGCATCCGCCTTGACCTCGGTCTTCGCCTCGACCTTGGTGTCGGTCTTGAGGTCGCCGGAGGCGGCCTCGGGGCTGCCCGCGGCGGCGGTGGCGCGGCGCCGGCGGCGCTCACCGGCCGGCTGCTCGTCGCTGACCGGCTGGCCGGGGATGTCGATCTGCTGCTGGGCCCCGGCCTGGTCGGCGGCCTTGGCGCCCTTGTCGGACTTGGCGGCCTTGCCGCCGGCCGCGTCCGCACCGTCGTCGCCGGTACGGGCCTTGGAGGTCGCCCGGCGCTTGGGCTTGGTCTCGGTGTCGGCAGGCGCGTCGGCCTTGGCTGCGGAGCCCGAGCCCCCGGCCTGCTTCTCCTTGATGACCTCGATCAGCTGGCTCTTGCGCATCCGCGCGGTGCCCTTGATACCGAGGCCGGAGGCGACCTGCTGCAGCTCTGCCAGGACCATGCCGTCAAGGCCGGTGCCGGAACGGCGGCGCCGCGTGGTAGCAGGCGCGGCGGGAGCGTCCGTGGCGGGCGCGGTGGCACTGCCATCGGTGCGCGCGCCCATCAGATCGGTGGTGTCGCTCACGAAGGGTCCTTCCCTGGAGCGGGCGTCGGCCTGTCTGGCTCGGCGACCGGTTGTGCTGTCCGGCTGGGTCCTTGGTCTGGTGGACCGGTGCCGGGGCGGTGGTCCCGCCGGAAATGGCGGAGAGATCAGTTCATGGCGCCGGCGTGAAGAGATGCAGAGTGGCTCATGTCGTCACGCCGATTCCGGAGCGTGCTCACTCCTGCTCAGGCCATTGCTCCGAGCAGTTTGGGAGGCTCCCGGAAGAAAGTGGTCCCTATGGGGGACACGAAGCACCGCGCCACTCAGGCGTCGAGTACTGACTTGAGGTTAACACTACCGGGTCCAACAAACATTCCCCCTCTCCAAGACCGGCAATCGTCGATCACCCGCGTGATCACCCGGCGAGCGGCAGGACGCAGGTGCCCGCCGCATCGAGGGTCAGCCGGTTGGCCGCCCACCCCTCTCCCGCCAGTGCCGCGACCTTGTCGGCCGCCGCTTCCTCGACCAGTGCGAGCACCGTGGGGCCCGCACCGGACACGACTGCGGGGACGCCGTCCGCGCGCAGTCGGTTCACCAGGGCCACGCTCTCCGGCATCGCGGGGGCGCGGTACTCCTGGTGGAGTCGGTCCTCGGTCGCGGCGAGCAGCAGCTCGGGGCGCCTGGTCAGGGCCTCGACGAGCAGTGCGGCGCGGCCGGCGTTGGCCGCGGCGTCCACATGCGGGACGGTGCGCGGCAGCAGTCCGCGGGCGGTCTCGGTCAGCACCGGCTTTCCGGGCACGAAGACCACCGGAACGATGGAATCGACCGGATCCATCCGGATCGCCCGCGCGGTTCCGGTGTCCATCCAGGCGAGCGTGAAGCCGCCCAGCAGACAGGCGGCGACGTTGTCGGGGTGGCCCTCGATCTCGGTGGCCAGCTCCAGCAGCGCGGTGTCGTCGAGCTTCTGCTCACCGCCTATCGTCACCGCGCGGGCGGCCACGATGCCGGCGGAGATGGCGGCCGACGAGGACCCCAGGCCGCGGCCGTGCGGGATGCGGTTGGCGCAGACGATTTCCAGGCCGCGGGGCTGCCCGCCGAGCCTGTCGAAAGCGGCGCGCATCGACCGTACGAGCAGATGACTCTCGTCGCGCGGGAGGGTGTCGGCGCCCTCACCTGCGATGTCGATGTGCAGCCCGGAGTCTGCAACGCGCACCACGACATCGTCGTACAGGCCCAGGGAAAGACCCAGGGCATCGAAGCCGGGACCGAGATTGGCGCTGGTAGCGGGGGTGCGCACCCGGACGGCGGCGGCGCGGAACGCGGGACCGGCCATCGCTCGATGACTCTCCTTGATTGATGCTGCGGTACTACCCCGGAGCGCCGCGGCGCCGAGGCGCCCGGCCGATTCCTGGGGTCGGTTCTGACCTGCCCTGAACACCACTGCGTTATGCCGTGGGGAGGGGAGTTGGCTGCCAGCCTATCGAAGGAAGGTTCTGTCGCGACATAGGGCGCACGGGAGGCGCACGATGCGTGTCGCGCGCCTTCCCGTGCCCCGACGCTGCCTGCCATGACTTTGCAGCCTTTGCGCAATTTGCTGTGCGCGGGTGACGGGACGGTGGCCGCCCCGTCACCGGGTGCCGTACGGACGCTCGGCCCGTACGGCGGCGGGGAGACAACCCTTAGACCAGGCCCAGACGCTCGGCGGCGGCGTCCGCGTCGATGGGGACCGTGACGGGCTGCGGCGCACCGGCCACCGCCCAGTCCGGGTCCTTGAGGCCGTTGCCGGTGACCGTGCAGACGATGCGCTGGCCGGGGTCGACCTTGCCCTCCTCGGCGGCCTTCAGCAGACCAGCGACCGAAGCGGCCGAGGCGGGCTCCACGAAGACGCCCTCGCGCGCCGCCAACAGGCGGTAGGCGGCCAGGATTTGACGGTCGGTCACATCGTCGATGAAGCCGCCGGACTCGTCCCGCGCCCGCTGGGCGAACGACCACGAGGCCGGGTTGCCGATGCGGATCGCGGTGGCGATGGTGGTCGGGTCCTTGACGACCTCACCCCGCACGATCGGCGCGCTGCCGGAGGCCTGGAAGCCCCACATCCGCGGGGTGTGCGAGGCGATGCCGTCGGCCGCGTACTCCTGGTAGCCCTTCCAGTACGCCGTGATGTTGCCGGCGTTGCCGACGGGCAGCACATGGATGTCGGGGGCGTCGCCGAGCATGTCGACGATTTCGAAGGCCGCGGTCTTCTGCCCCTCGATGCGCACCGGGTTCACGGAGTTCACAAGTGCGACGGGGTAGTTGTCGGACAGGCTCCGGGCCAGGGTCAGACAGTCGTCGAAATTTCCGTCGACCTGGAGGATCTTCGCGCCGTGGACCAGCGCCTGGCCCATCTTGCCGAGCGCGATCTTGCCCTGCGGGACGAGCACGGCGCAGACCATGCCGGCCCGGACCGCGTAGGCCGCGGCCGAGGCGGAGGTGTTGCCGGTGGAGGCACAGATGACCGCCTTGGCGCCCTCCTCCTTGGCGCGCGTGATGGCCATCGTCATGCCGCGGTCCTTGAAGGACCCGGTGGGGTTGGCGCCCTCGACCTTGAGGTGCACCTCGCAGCCGGTGCGCTCGGAGAGCAGCTGCGCCGGTACGAGGGGGGTGCCGCCCTCCCGGAGGGTGACGACCTCGGTCGTGTCGCTGACCGGCAGCCGGTCACGGTATTCCTCGATGATTCCGCGCCACTGGTGGCTCGCGGTGGAATTGGCAGACATGGGTTCCTTTACTCCCCTTCGACCCGCATGATGCTGGCGACACCGCGCACGGTGTCCATCTCACGCAGTGCGCCGACGGTCGACGACAGGGCCGCGTCCGCCGCTCGGTGGGTGACGATGACGAGGGATGCCTCCCCGTCCTTGCCCTGCTGACGGACCGTATCGATCGATACGCCGTGTTCGGCGAAGATGGTCGCGACCTGCGCGAGCACGCCGGGCTTGTCGGCCACATCAAGGCTGATGTGGTAGCGCGTGACGACCGCGCCCATGGGGCTGACGGGCAGCCGGGTGTAGGCGGACTCGCCCGGCCCGGTGGCACCGGCGAGCTTGTTGCGGCAGACCGCGACGAGGTCGCCGAGGACCGCGGAGGCGGTCGGGGCGCCGCCCGCGCCCGGCCCGTAGAACATCAGCTGACCGGCCGCCTCGGCCTCGACGAAGACCGCGTTGTACGCCTCGCGGACGGAGGCCAGCGGATGCGTCAGCGGGATCATCGCGGGGTGCACCCGCGCGGTCACCGACGCCCCGTCCTCGGCCCGCTCGCAGATGGCCAGCAGCTTGACCGTGCAGCCCATCCGCTTGGCGGAGGCGATATCGGCCGCGGTGACCTCCGTGAGGCCCTCGCGGTGCACATCGTCGATGGTCACCCGGGTGTGGAAGGCGATACCGGCCAGGATCGCGGCCTTGGCGGCGGCGTCGAAGCCCTCGACGTCGGCGGTCGGGTCGGCCTCGGCGTACCCCAGCGCGGTCGCCTCGTCCAGCGCCTCGCTGTAGCCCGCGCCGGTCGAATCCATCTTGTCGAGAATGAAATTGGTCGTGCCGTTGACGATGCCCAGCACGCGGTTGACCTTGTCCCCGGCCAGCGACTCGCGCAGCGGCCGCACCAGCGGGATCGCGCCGGCGACGGCGGCCTCGTAATAGAGGTCCGCGCCATTGGCCTCGGCCGCCGCGTGCAGCGCCGCGCCGTCCGCCGCGACCAGCGCCTTGTTGGCGGAGACCACGCTCGCGCCGTGTTCGAAAGCGGTGGTGATCAGCGTACGGGCGGGCTCGATGCCGCCGATGACCTCGATCACGACATCAATGTCGCCGCGTTTGACGAGCGCGGTCGCATCGGTGGTGACCAGCTCGGCCGGGACGCCCTCGCGCACCTTGTCGGGGCGGCGGACGGCGATCCCGGCGAGCTCCACGGGCGCACCGATGCGGGCGGCGAGGTCGTCGGCGTGCGTCGTCATGATGCGCGTCACCTCTGAGCCGACAACACCACAGCCCAGGAGCGCCACTTTCAGCGGACGCGTACGCATCATTCGACCTCTGCTTCTCATCGATCAGCGAATTCCAGCTTGTTCATGCACAAGTCTCACGCACCGGACGGCAGTTTCCGCCCGTCGTCCAGATGCCGAGACATTTATTTCATTCGGGATCGGGATCCGGCGATCCGGCCCTACCCGACATCCAACCGCAGGAGATCTTCCTCTGTCTCCCGTCGCACGATCACCCTGGCCGAGCCATTCCGCACCGCCACCACCGGCGGCCGCAGCGAGTGGTTGTAGTTGCTCGCCATGGAGCGGCAGTACGCACCGGTCGCCGGCACCGCGAGCAGATCCCCCGGCGCCACGTCCGCCGGCAGGAAGGCGTCGCGTACGACGATGTCGCCGCTCTCACAGTGCTTGCCGACCACCCGCGAGAGCATCGGCTCAGCGTCGGAGGTACGCGACACCAGCGCCACGCTGTACTCCGCGTCGTAGAGCGCCGTACGGATGTTGTCCGACATTCCGCCGTCCACGGATACGTACGTCCGTAGCCCCTCCAGCTCCTTGACCGTACCGACCTCATACAGCGTGAAGGCCGTCGGACCCACGATCGCGCGCCCCGGCTCGACCGAGAGGCGCGGCATCCGCAGCCCGGCCGACTCGCACTCCCGGCGCACGATCTCGCCGAGCGCCGTCGCGATCTCGTGCGGCTCCCGCGGATCGTCGTCCGAGGTGTACGCGATGCCGAGACCGCCGCCCAGGTCGATCTCCGGCAGCTCGATGCCGTGCTCGTCCCGGACCTCGGTCAGCAGCTGCACCACCCGGCGGGCCGACACCTCGAAACCCGCCATATCGAAAATCTGCGACCCGATATGGCTGTGAATTCCGATGAGCTCCAGACCGTCCAGCTTGAGCGCCCGGCGCACGGCCTCCGCCGCCTGCCCGCCGGCCAGCGCGATGCCGAACTTCTGGTCCTCGTGCGCGGTCGCGATGAATTCGTGGGTGTGCGCCTCGACACCGACCGTGACCCGGATCTGCACCCGCTGGCGCTTGCCCAGCCGCTCCGCGACATGGGAGACCCGCACCATCTCCTGGAAGGAATCGAGCACGATGCGCCCGACGCCCGCCTCGACGGCCCGGGTGATTTCCTCGGTGCTCTTGTTGTTCCCGTGCAGGGCGATCCGCTCGGCGGGCATTCCCGCGGCCAGCGCCGTGGCCAGCTCGCCGCCGGAACAGACGTCGAGATTCAGTCCCTCCTCGTTCAGCCACCGCACGATGGCCCGGGAGAGAAAGGCCTTCCCGGCGTAGAACACATCGGCACCCGGCCCGAACGCGTCCTTCCACGCCCGGCAGCGCGCCCGGAAGTCGTCCTCGTCGAGGAAGTACGCCGGCGTACCGAATTCCGCGGCGAGCGCGGCGACGTCCAGCCCGCCGACGGTGACCACCCCGTCGGCATTGCGCTGAACCGTACGGGACCAGACCCGCGGGTCGAGGGTGTTGAGATCGGCGGGCGGCCCGGCGTAGTGGCCCTCGGGCAACACATCGGCGTGCCGGGGCCCTGCGGGGTGCGCGGAACGGCTCATGACAGTGGAGATCCCCTCAAAATCGTTCAGAGGTGTTCGGGAGCGGAGATGCCGAGCAGACGCAGGCCGTTGGCGAGCACCGTCCGGCCGGCCTCGGCGAGGGCCAGCCGGGCGCGGTGCACGGCCAAGGGTTTCTGCTCCCCGACGGGCAGCGGCGGATAGTCGTCATGCCACCGGAAGAACGCGTCCGCCGTCGCCTCCAGATGCCGCACCACCCGGTCCGGCGCCCGCAGCCGCGCGGCGGTCTCGATGACGGAGGGGTAGGTGGCGAGCAGGGACTGGAACGTCTGGAGGTGCTGCGCGGCGGACCCGGCTCCGGCCACCGGGCCGTCGCCCGCGGCCCGGCCGTTCACCGGAGCGCCCAGGTCACCCGGCTCACTCCCGAACCCCAGCTCCTGCGCATGCCGCCCGAGCGCCCGAGCCCGCGCATACGCGTACTGCACCCGGAACCGCGGGTTGCTCTCCCGCTGCACGGGCCGCCCGGGCACCCGCACCGCGTCCTGCGCGGCGGGCCGCAACAACACCCAGCGGGCTTCATCGACGCCGAGCCGGGCGACGAGGGTGGCGAGGTCGTACGGAGCGGGCGCGAGGACGGGCGGCTCCCCGGCCGGCCGGCCACCGGGCCCGGCCGCCGCGTCGATCCGCGCCAGCACCTCGGCGACCACGTCCTCCCGGGCGCCGCCCGCCGGGCCGGACACCACCGGGCCCGCGACGGCTCCCCCGTAACGGTCCCCCTGCGCCAGCACCTCCCGCACCAGCGCGCTCTGCGCCCCGTCCCCCAGCGTGAAGTTCAGGAAACCCGGCCCGGCGATCTCGACGCGGGCGATCCCGGCGTTCCCGGCCAGCCGCTTCCGCAGGATCTCGGCGACCTCCCGAGCCGGCCGCCCCGCCTGCCGGGCGAGCTGGAGCGCGACATTGGAGGCGTAGTCCCCACACCCGGGCCGCGGCGGCGGCTGCATCACGATCCGCGCCGGCACGGGCACGGAGAGCTCCTGCTCCTCGACCGCACCACGCACGGAGCGCAGGACGGTACGGGACAGCTCAGCGGGGGTCACAGGACAAGCGTATGGGAGACCCCGGGTACCCATGCGACCCGGTTTCGCCCTGTGGACACTCCACGTAACGGTCCAGGGCACCCGGTCACCTTTCCCCGGCTCTTTCCCCGTCCGCTTTCCGGGCTCCTCGGCCCGCCGGCGGTCCGTTCCGGCCCCTTCCGGGTCCGTTCTTCCCGGCCGCTTCCCGTCTCCGGGCTATTCGCCCGCGTCCATCATCCCGGCCCCGCCGGACGCCGCGACCCCGCCGGACGAGGTGCCGCACCCCGCCCCTCCCCCGCCCCCGTCGCTTTCCCCGTCGTCCTCCTCGGCCCCGCCCTCGGGCCCGCGCGCCCGCTGCCGGCCCTCACGCACCAGCATTCCCACGGTCCGCACCAGCTCGGCCGGCTCGAACGGCTTCGCAAGAAAGGCGTCCACGCCCACCGACTCGCCGTTGTCCACCTCGCCCCGGGTGCACGCGCTGACGATGGCGATCGGGATGTCCCACGTCCGCGGATCGGAGCGCAATCGCGCCGCGGTGTGCAGACCGTTGAGCCGCGGCATCACGACATCAAGGGTCACGACATCAGGTCTCACGTGGTGCACGACATCCAGACATTCGGCACCATCAGCCGCGGTCACGACCTCGAAGCCCTCCAGCTCGAGATTGACCCTGATCAACTGGCGGATCACCTTGTTGTCGTCGACAACAAGGATCCGACCGGACAAGCCAGGCACACCATGAGACTAGGACTCCACCTGCGACTGCGTCCCGGTTTTCCCCACTTCCGCCCCCGTGCGAGGGACCTTTCCGCGACCCTCACCGCGACGGCCCCCGCATGCGCTAGGGCTCCGGACCTCCTCCGCGCCACCACGAACCGTCGCCCGGGAAAGCTGTTCATGAACACCCCATCAGAGCTGGTAGTGTTCTACCCGTCGCCGCAACGCAGAGCGACAAAGCCCCCGTAGCTCAGGGGATAGAGCAACGGCCTCCGGAGCCGTGTGCGCAGGTTCGAATCCTGCCGGGGGCACCTTGCACGAGGTGCCTGAAGACCCCGCCAGCAGATTGCTGGGCGGGGTCTTTTTCATGTCGGTATTCGTCGGCGGGGAAGCAGGGACCGGCCACCACCCGCGTGGCCGCCTCCGGGACGGTTCCTTCCGTGAGGGCGGCGAGGGCTCAGGGTGGTCGGCGTACGAGGTCCGTCCGGAAGCGCGAGACCGGGCACCCGGCGTCTTGGCCAAGTGCCCGGTCAGCGGGGAGCGTGGGGCCGGGGCGAGGTCAGTCGTTCAGTCGCACCGGGAGGGATTCGATTCCGTAGACGATGGAGAGTTTGCGGAATTCGAGGTCCTCGGGCTTGATGGCGAGGCGCATGTTCGGGAAGCGGCGCACCAAAGCGGGGTAGGCCGCACGGAGTTCCATGCGGGCCAGTTCCGCACCCACGCAGCGGTGAATTCCGTAGCCGAAGGCGAGGTGGGAGGGAACGTTGCGGTTGGGGTCGAACTGTTCCATTTCCGGGCCCAGTTTGCCGTCCCGGTCCGCACCGCTCAGTGAGCACAGCACCACATCTCCGGCGGCGATCTGGACGCCGCCGATTTCCAGGTCCTCGCGGGCGAAGCGCGGGAAGGCCACCTGTACGACGGTCAAGTAACGGAGGAGTTCCTCGACATAGCTGTCGACGACGTCATCGCCGTCGTGCAGGGCCGCGAAGTGCTTCGGGTCCTGGAGGAGGACCAGAGCGCCGAGGGCCAGCATGCTCGCGGTGGTTTCGAAGCCGCCGGTGAGGACGCCGTCGGCGAGGCCTGCGAGTTCTTCGTCGCTGACCGAGTCGCCGTGCTCCTTCACGATCATGCCGAGCAGACCGTCGCCCGGATTCTCGCGCTGCTTCTTGACGATGTCCCGGAAATAGGAGAGCGATTCGGATATGGCACCGAAGGAGGCGTTCGCTCCGCTGAAAAGGTCAAAACGAGCGGCACTGAGCCGTTCGAAATCGGCGCGGTCTTCGTAAGGCACGCCGAGGAGTTCGCAAATAACGAGAGAGGGAATGGGCAGGGCGAAGGAGTGGACGATGTCGACCGGGTCGCCGCTTTTCCCTGCCTTTTCCATCGTGTCGAGGCACTCCTCGACGATTTCATGGATGCGGGGCGTGAGCCGGCCGAGGCGCCGCATCGTGAATTCGGGGGTCAGGAGCCGGCGAAGACGGGTGTGCACGGGCGGGTCGGCGAATCCGAGTCCGCCGGGATTCTGTTCGGCGCCGGCGCCGGCCTTGCCGACGAGGTTGGTGAAGTCCGAACTGAACGCATTGGCCTTCCCCAGCACCGCCTTGACCTCGTCGTAGCCGGTGACCAGCCAGACGTTGGCGGCTATCGGGACAGGAAGCTTGCTGACGGGCTCCCGCTCCCGGACGGCCGCCAAATCGCCCACAGGGTTGAGGCCGTTGCGCCGCAATGGCATCAGGACGGACTCGGGCAAGAAAGACATTCGAGACAGGTCGAAGCCTTTCTTCTGTGTTCTCGCCAGATACATGCGGCCGGCCCAGGCGATGATCCGGGAACGGAGGGTCGTCATGACGCTAATACTGCCTTTCGTCGAGGGGGACGGTCACCCGCACTCGGCGGCCCAAGACGGCCGGGACGGCGCGGAACCCCCACTCGGCGTGCATGGGTGTGACGTACGCCATAGCCCCTCGCTTGCGGTGGTCATGGCACAGGTCCATGCCATCGACCGGAGTCTTCGGTCGTCCGCATCAGCGTGACGAGCTCGGCCTCGGCCTTCTTCTTCCATTCGGTCCGGACGAGTTTACAAAGTGCCATTGGCCGCGTTCACGGAACAACCCGGGATGACCCCGGGAGACCCCTGATTCACCCCTGACTCTTCCCTGACCCTTCGCCAACCCTTCCCTGACTCCCTCTTGGGCATCCCCCTTGGTTCCGCGCCCGCCGCTGCACCTGCTCGCCATTAACGCCCCAGGTGGTACGCGAAGGTGAACTGGCGCTTCCGGTACACCGGGACGTCATGGATGAAGCACGGGCCCCCTTGATGAAGCAGCGAACGGCGCCCGCGCGAGCGCGAGTTGAGAGCGATTCGGGAGTGGACGGGGAGTGCGGTTCGGGCGAGTCGGGGGCTGCGCGATTTGAGAGCGACGCGGATGGGGGTGGCCGAGGGGCGAGCGGGGACGGCATTACGGTGCCACCGTCATTACTCAGCGTGATGAGTTGCGGACCCTCTGCTGCCTCTTTAGCGTGAGAGGGGAGCGGGGCAGGCGGCACGGCGCGACGCGAGAGGCGGCGCGCGACAGAGGGAGCCGCACTCGCAGCCAGGGAAGGGTGCGGCAGGCACCGCACCGGCGGGGCGTCCACCCCGGCCCGTCCCTCCGGTGACGCCCGGCGACTCCGCTCGATGCACCCCACAGCAACGCCCCTGGGGCTCTCCCCTTCGCAGGAGGAAGCGCATGTTTCCGAAGTCGAAGTCCGGCAAACTCGGCACGTTCGCCCTTTGCTTTCTGTCCGGCGCGCTGGCCGGGATCCTCGCGGCCGGTCCCGCCCTCGCGTCCGACGACGACGGGGGCGACGGCCTCACCGAGTACGAGGGCCGGGTCGTCGCCAAGGAGGGCCTGGTGCTGCGCACCGGGCCGAGTACCGAATTCCGCGCGATCGGCTTGAAGGAGTACGGGGCCGTGGTGGGGATCACCTGCCGGCTCAACGGGCAGAGCGTCGAAGGCAACCCGGTCTGGTTCCGGCTCAGCGACGCCTCGTACGTCTGGTCCTCGACGCGGGACATCGTGAACGACGGGGAGGACCCTCGATGGTGTTGAGGCGGGGCGGCGCGCATGGAGGGAGATCGCGCGCGTAGCGCGGAGCGGTCCGCGGGTGGTGCGGTGGACGCCCCGAACGTCGTATCCGGCATAACGGAAATAACGGCCGCCGCTTGCTACGTTGCCAGGCATGACGGCAATGGCGAGGGCGGCGGCCGGGCGCCCGGCGGATACTCCCCCGCCCTTGCCGCTGCTGCCCAGGCGGCGGGGCATCGAACTGGCCCTCCTCGTGGGCGCGGTTCTGATCAGCGTCTGCGGATATCTGGTCGTGGGGCTGGCCCGGGGGCATGCGCTGCCGGGCGGTGCGGTCCGGTACGGCGCCGGGCTCGCCGGGCTGGCGCTGCTCGCGCATCTCGCGGTCCGCCTGCGCGCCCCGTACGCCGATCCGCTGCTGCTGCCCACCGCCGTACTGCTCAACGGGATCGGGCTGGTACTGATCTTCCGGCTCGATCTGGACACCCCGGCCGACCATGCCGCGCCCACCCAGCTGATGTGGTCGACGGTCGGCGTCGGGCTCTTCATCCTGGTGGTGCTGCTGTTGCGCGACCACCGCATGCTGCAGCGGTACGCCTATGGCTGTGCGGCGCTGGCGCTGTTGCTCATGGCGGCGCCGATTCTCTTCCCCGCCGTCAACGGGGCGAAGATCTGGATCAGGATCGCCGGATTCTCCATTCAGCCGGGCGAGTTCGCCAAGGTCCTGATCACCGTCTTCTTCGCGGCCTACCTTGCCGCCAACCGCAGCGCGCTGGCCCACACGGGACGGCGGATGGGACGGCTGCGGCTCCCCACCGGCCGGGTGCTCGGGCCGATCGTCGCAATCTGGCTGGTCAGCGTCGCGGTGCTGGTCCTGGAGCGCGATCTGGGCACCTCGCTGCTGTTCTTCGGGATCTTCGTCGTGCTGTTGTACGTGGCCACCGGACGGATCGGATGGATCGCGATCGGGCTGATCCTGGCGGGCGTCGGAGCGGCCGCCGTCGGCACGCTGGAGCCGCATGTGCACAGCCGGGTCGAGGACTGGCAGCATCCGTTCGCCGGTATCGCGGCGGGCCGGGGGCCCGGTCAGCTCGCCCAGTCGCTGTTCGCGTTCGCCGCCGGCGGGATGCTGGGCACCGGCCTCGGCCAGGGGCACTCGTATCTGATCGGCTTCGCCATGAAGTCCGACTTCATCCTCGCGACCTACGGGGAGGAACTCGGGCTGGCCGGGCTGACCGCGCTGTTCCTGCTGTACGCGCTGCTGGTGGCCCGCGGATACCGGGCCGCCCTGGGGC
The DNA here is from genome assembly GCF_042746015.1 of Streptomyces sp. NPDC058773. Lineage (NCBI taxonomy): Bacteria > Bacillati > Actinomycetota > Actinomycetes > Kitasatosporales > Streptomycetaceae > Streptomyces > Streptomyces sp. NPDC058773. Next base: position 44,156 of record NZ_JBHYPE010000032.1, on the reverse strand, counting down.
TGCGCGATCCGTTCGGCAGCCTGCTGGCCGTGGGGCTGGCGGCGCTGCCCGCCCTGCAGGTCTTCGTCATCGCGGGCGGGGTGACGGGGCTGATTCCGCTGACGGGGATGGCGATGCCGTTTCTCGCGCAGGGCGGGTCGTCCGTCGTCACGAACTGGATCATCATCGCGCTGCTGCTACGGATCAGCGACCGGGCGCGGACGCCGGGGGTGGAGCGGGGCGGGGTGGCCGGAGGGGCGACCGGAGGACCGGGCGGCGGGACGGGGAGCCCATCGGAGAGTCCGGCGCGGAGCCGTGGGGCGCACGAGACCGGTGGGGACGCGAGGCTCGGGGCGAGGAGCTGGGTGGTGGGGTTCCTGAAGCCGACGCGGTCCCCCGCGCCTCCGGGCCCCGCAGAGGGCGCCCCCGAGAGCGCAGCCGATACCGCCGTCCACAACGGTGCCGATGATGCCGCCTCCCCGGAGGCCGGCCGTTGATTCGCTGTATTCGGCACACCGCCGCGTTCTCCTTCCTGCTTCTTGTGGCGCTCCTGGTCAACGCCGCGCGCGTGCAGGTCTTCGAGACGGAGCGCTACGGCGCCAATCCCGCCAACCGGCGGGCGTCGATCGCCCGTTACGAGCAGCCGCGCGGGGCGGTGCTCGTCGCGGGCCGGCCGGTCACCGGTTCGCGGGACAGCGGCGGGCGGCTGCGTTACGAGCGCACCTACGCCCAGGGGCCGCTGTATGCGCCGGTCACCGGCTACGCGTCGCAGATCTACGGGACCTCTCTGCTGGAGAACGCCGAGGACGGGGTGCTCTCCGGTTTCGACGACCGGCTGGCCACGTTCCCGTGGTGGGACCAGCTGACCCGTACCCACCGGCCCGGCGGCAGCGTGCACACCACCATCAACCCCCGTATGCAGCGCGCCGCGTTCGACGGGCTGGGCGGCAAGAAGGGCGCGGTGGCCGCGATCGAGCCGCGTACGGGACGGGTCCTGGCCCTGGTGAGCACGCCGTCGTACGACCCGGGCGAGCTGGCCGGCAACGACGCCGGGGTCAGCGCGGCCTGGCGCCGGCTGAACGGTGCCGGGCAGCGGCCGATGCTCAACCGGGCGCTCCAGCAGACCTATCCGCCCGGCTCCACCTTCAAGGTCGTCACCGCGGCGGCCGCGCTGGAGAGCGGCCGGGTCACCGATATCGACGCCGCCACGGATTCGCCCGACCCCTACCGCCTGCCGGGCACCGCCACCCTGCTCGGCAATGCCGCGGAGGGCTGCGAGGACGCCTCGCTCAAGGACGCCTTCCGGGCTTCCTGCAACACCGTCTTCGCGCGGCTGGGGGCCGGGATCGGGCTGCGGGACCTTTCCGGCATGGCCCGGCGGTTCGGTTTCAACGACCCCCGGCTGCGCATCCCGTCGCCGGTGGCGCCGAGCAACTTCGACACCCGGATGGATGCCTCGCAGGTCGCGCTGTCCGCCATCGGGCAGTACGACACCACGGCCACCCCGCTCCAGATGGCGATGGTTTCGGCGACGGTCGCCAACGGGGGCCGGCTGGCGCCGCCGTCCCTCGTCGACAAGGTGACCGATGCCAGGGGGGTCATGATCGCGGACGGTCCGCACCGCCCCGCCCGCCAGGCGATCGGCCCGGTCACCGCGCAGCAGCTCCAGGAGATGATGATCGACGTCGTGGCGCACGGCAGCGGCAAGCGCGCCGCCCTCAAGGGCGTCACGGTCGGCGGCAAGACCGGCACCGCGCAGCACGGGGTGCACAACGAGGGGACGCCGTACGCCTGGTTCATCTCCTGGGCACGGGAGAGGGACAGCTATGAGCCCGCGGTGGCGGTGGCCGTGGTGGTCGAGGACGCGGCCGCCGACCGGGCGGACGTCAGCGGTGGAGGGAGCGCGGCGCCGATCGCGCGGGCGGTGATGGCGGCGGGGCTGCGCTGAGGCCGGTCCTCGCCCGGGGCCCGGTCCGCGCGTCACAATGGCCGTATGGCTGACGCGATCCCGCCCATGGAACCCGCCCCGCCCCCGCTGCTCTTGCTGGCCGAAGTGGAGGCGCTGGCCCGCCGCGTGCACTCGGGGCAGACCGACAAGGCGGGCCGCCCGTATGCCGAGCATCTGGCCGCGGTCGCTTCGGGCGTACGGGAACGGGGCGGCAGCGACGAGCAGATCGCCGCGGCCTGGCTGCACGATGCGGTCGAGGACGGGGCGCTGAGCGAGGAGTGGCTGGCCGGTGCGGCGCTGAGCGAGGCGGTCAAGGCGATGATCCTGGCCGTCACCAAACGGGCGGGCGAGCCGGTCGAGGAGTACACCGCCCGCATTCTGGCCACGCCGGGGGCGCTGCTGGTCAAGGAGTCCGATCTCGCGCACAACGCCGATCCGGACCGGCTGGCCGTATTGGACGCGCCGACCCGCGAGCGGCTGGCGGCCAAGTACGCCCGGGTGCGGGGGCTGTTGGGGCTGTCCGCGCCGTAACGACGGCCGTGTCGGAGATCGGTGACCGAACGAGGGGCCGGGCCCCAGGTCCCGGGGTCCGCGCATCGGACAGCATGACAAAAAGCTGCCGCATACAGCTACTCTGCCGCGATGAGCGCCATGCAGCCTTCGCAGCCCCAGAAGCCCGCGCCGTCCGCACCGCAGCCGGCTCCCGAAGCCTCCCAAGTGATCGCCGCCCTGGAGGGGGTGGGCGTCCGCCGTTACACCACCGGGCAGGTCATCCTCGACGCGATCGACTGGACCGTGCGTTCCGGTGAGCACTGGGCGCTGCTCGGTGCGAACGGTGCCGGCAAGACCACGCTGCTGCGTCTCGTCGGGGCGCTGATGTTCCCCACCGTCGGCACCGTCGAGGTGCTGGGCCACCGCCTCGGTTCGGTGGACGTCCGGGAACTGCGCGCCGTCATCGGTCTGGTCTCCGGTTCGCAGAAGGTCCCCCAGGACGCGACGGGCCACACGGTCGTCCTGACCGGTGCGACCGGCACCGTCCAGCCGCTGTGGCGCAAGTACGACGCGGCCACCCGTGAGCGCGCCCATGAGCTGCTCACCGAGCTGGACTGCAAGGAGCTGGCGGACCGCCCGTTCGGGGTGTGCTCGGGCGGCCAGCGGGCCCGGATCCTGATCGCCCGCGCGCTGATGGCCGAGCCCCGGCTGCTGCTGCTCGACGAGCCGTTCAACGCGCTCGACCTGCCCTCCCGCGAGGACCTGATCGACGCGCTGCACCGGCTGGCCGTGGGGCGCCCGGAGCTGGCGACCGTGACCGTCACCCATCACCTGGAGGAACTCTCCCCGGCCATCGGGCACGCCCTGCTGCTGCGCGACGGCCGGGTGCAGGCCCGCGGCCCCGTGGACGAGGTGCTCACCGGGCCGCGGATGACGGCCTGCTTCGGCCGCCCGATCGAGGTGTCCCGCCACGAGGGCCGCTGGCTGGCGCGGTCGGGCAAACGCTGAAGCCCGGCGTCAGCCCTCCGCGCCCTCCGCGATGGCCGCCGCGACCTCCGCCGTGCGGGCCTCCTCCTCGGCCGCGAAGCGCTCCGCGTCCAGCTTTTCGGCGAGTTCTTCGTCCTGGGCCATCAGCAGATCGAGGTTGGAGTCGCCCATCTCGAAGACACCCATGTCGACGTAGGCGCGCTGGAGGCGTTCGCCCCACAGGCCGATGTCCTTCACGCAGGGCACGATCCGGCTGAAGAGCAGCTTGCGGAAGAGATGCAGGAATTCGGACTGCTCGGTGAATTCGGCGGCCTCGTCGTGCGGAATGCCGAAGTTCTCCAGGACTTCCAGACCGCGCAGCCGGTCGCGCATCAAATAGCAGCCCTCGATGACGAATTCCTCGCGTTCGCGCAGTTCGGCATCGGTGAGCTGCTTGTAGTAGTCGCGCAGTGCCATGCGCCCGAAGGCGACGTGGCGCGCCTCGTCCTGCATGACGTACGCGAGGATCTGCTGGGGCAGCGGCTTGGTGGTGGTGTCGCGGATCATGCCGAAGGCGGCCAGCGCCAAGCCCTCGATCAGTACCTGCATACCGAGATACGGCATGTCCCAGCGGGAATCCCTGAGGGTGTCGGAGAGCAGCGCCTGGAGATTGTCGTTGACCGGGTAGAGCATCCCGATCTTCTCCTGGAGGAAGCGGCTGTATATCTCCGCGTGCCGCGCCTCGTCCATGGTCTGGGTGGCGGAGTAGAACTTCGCGTCGAGGTCGGGTACGGATTCGACGATCCGGGCCGCGCACACCATCGCGCCCTGCTCACCGTGCAGGAACTGGCTGAACTGCCAGGAGGTGTAGTGCCGGCGCAGAGCACCACGGTCCTTCTCGGTCATTTTGTCCCAGTACTTGGTGCCGTACAGGGACATCGACTCGTCCGGGGTGCCGAGCGGGTCCTGGGGGTCGACCTCGTGATCCCAGTCGATGCGCAGATTGGCGTCCCACTGCTTGTCCTTGCCCTTCTGATAGAGCGCGAGCAGCCGGTCGCGCCCGTCGTCGTAGTCCCAGCTGAAGCGGGCCGCACCGGAGGCGGGCACCTTCCACACGGGGTCGCCTGGGTCCTGTACGTAGAGATCTCGGGTCGACACGGAGGCCTCCTCGGCTCGCCAAATGCCTTGCCATGGGCGGTCGTTGGCAGGCTCACACGTTTCTTACCGGAGGGTCAATAAGTCGTGCACAGGGGATTGACGAGCTTGCTGACAGGCAGTCTCATAAGAGATGACCGGGGGTAGGACAGGCCCCGACCCCAGTAGCGAGGTAGCCACAGCCATGACGAGCGCGCCCACCCCGATGACCGAAACGGACACCGACGTGCTGCGGGACGCCCTCGGTCTGCTCAAGGACCGGGAACAGGTCGCCGAGCGACTGCTCGACTCCTCTGCCAGGCACTCCTTCGACCCCGACACCGAACTCGACTGGGACGCGCCCCTGGAGGAGGGCAAGTGGTTCTGGCCGCCGGAGCTGGTCTCGCTCTACGACACCCCGCTGTGGAAGAGGATGTCGCTGGAGCAGCAGCAGGACCTCTCCCGGCACGAGGCCGCCTCGCTCGCCTCGCTGGGCATCTGGTTCGAGATCATCCTGATGCAGCTGCTCGTACGGCACATCTACGACAAGCCGGTGACCAGCGCGCACGTGCGCTACGCCCTCACCGAGATCGCCGATGAGTGCCGGCACTCCAAGATGTTCGCGCGCATGATCCAGAAGGGCGGCGCACCCGCGTACCCGGTCTCCCGGCGCAACCACAACCTCGCCCGCGTCCTCAAGACGGTCTCCACCACCCCGGGGTCCTTCGCCTGCACCCTGCTCGGCGAGGAGATCCTGGACTGGATGCAGCGGCTGACCTTCCCGGACGAGCGGGTGCAGACCCTCGTGCGCGGGGTGACGCGTATCCATGTCGTCGAGGAGGCCCGGCATGTGCGCTACGCCCGCGAGGAGCTGCGCCGCCAGATGGTCACCGCGCCGCGCTGGGAGCGGGAGTTGACCCGCATCAGCTCCGGGGAGGCGGCCCGGGTGTTCTCCGTCGCCTTCGTCAATCCGGCGGTCTACACCCGGGTCGGCCTGGACCGGCGGGAGGCCGTCGCACAGGTCGCGGCCAGCGGCCACCGTCGCGAGGTGATGCAGTCCGGCGCCCGGCGGCTGACCGACTTCCTGGACGAGATCGGCGTACTGCGGGGTGTGGGCCGCAGGTTGTGGCGGAGCTCGGGCCTGCTGGCCTGAAGCGGACGGCAGGAAACCGGTACACCCCGAGCACCTGTACGACCCGACATCCGGGCCGGTTACGCTGCTCTGCATGAACGGCAGCGGCACCGCCCCAGCAGTACCCCGACCCGCGTATCGCAGGCTGAGCGTGGAGCAGCGCCGCAGCCAATTGCTCACCGCCGCGCTGGACCTGTTCGCCCAGCGCGCGCCCGAAGACGTCTCCCTGGACGATGTCGCCCTTGCCGCCGGGGTCTCCCGGCCGCTCGTCTACCGCTACTTCCCCGGCGGCAAGCAGCAGTTGTACGAGGCCGCGCTGCGCAGCGCGGCCGACGTCCTGGAGCGGTGCTTCGCCGAGCCGGAGTCCGGTCCGCTCACCCAGCGGCTGTCCCGCGCGCTGGACCGCTACTTGGCGTTCGTCGACGAGCACGACGCCGGGTTCAGCGCGCTGCTCCAGGGCGGCAGCGTCGTGGAGACCACCCGTACGACCGCGATCGTCGACGAGGTACGGCGGGCCGCCGCGGACCAGATCCTGCGGCATCTGGGCGAGCCCGAACCGGGCCTGCGGCTGCGGATGACCGTCCGCATGTGGATCACCGCCGTCGAGGGCGCCTCGCTCATCTGGCTCGACGAGGAAAAGCAGCCGGCCCTCGACGAGCTGCGGAACTGGCTCGTCGACCACTTCATCGCGCTGCTGACCGCGACCGCCGCCGGGGACCCGCAGACCGCCCGGGTGGCCCGCGCGGCGCTCAAGCTGGAGACCGCCGACGGCCCGGCCGGCGATCTGGCCCGCCGCACCCTGCCCGTGGTCACCGACGCCGCGCATCTGCTGTGAGCCGCCGCCGGCCCCGGGCGGTGTGACACTGAGCGCGTGAGAAGCGAGAACACCCCCTTCGTCGGCGGCCCGCTGGACGGCCGGGTGCTGCCCGTCCTGGTCGGCATGACCGGCCAGCCGCCCAAGACGTACGTGGTGCCCGAACCCCACGACGACGGCCGCCCCCCGACCCGCCACGTCTACCGCCGCACCCCCGCCCGCGTGAGCCGCCTCGGCCTCCCCAGCGGCTGGAAGTACGAGTACGACCCCACCGCAGCACCCCCCACCGGCCCCAAGTGGCCCTGGCGCAAAAACTGAAGAACCACAGGAACCACCTCATACCCTCTGCGGCCCGCCACCGGCGCCCCCACGCACCCGGCGACAACGGCGCCCCCAAACAAAAAAACCCTCCCCGCCAAAGGCGGGGAGGGAAGCCACCCGGCGGCGCACCCAACAACGTGGGAAGCACCCCTACGGCTGGGTCAGCGACGCCAGATACGCATTCGTCTTCTCCGGCTCGTAGAAGAAGTTCTCGAAGTCGGACGGGTCATTGAACCCGTTGGCGAACCGGTCGGCGACGGGCTGGAGCTGACCGGCCGCGCCGATGAGGTTCAGGATGTGCTCCGGCGGCGGCGCCAGCATCGCGTTCGTCCACTTGGTGACGTGCTGCGCGGTGGTCCAGTAGCGCTCGAAGGTGGTGTGCATCCAGTCCTCGTCGAAGGGCTGGTCACCGCGCTCGACAATGGAGGCGAGGTAGGACGCGGCGCACTTGGAGGCCGAGTTGGAGCCCTGGCCGGTGATCGGGTCGTTGGCGACGACGACGTCCGCGACGCCGAGGACCAGACCGCCCGAGGGCAGCCGGCCGACGGCGTTGCGCACGGTGGGGGCGTAGCGCCCGGCCAGCGTGCCGTTGGCGTCGGTCAGTTCGGCCTCGGTGGTACGGGCGTACTCCCAGGGCAGGAACTTCTCCATCAGCTTCAGCGTGAGGGCGAGGTGCTCGGCGGGGTCCTTGACGCCCTGGAACACGTCCAGCGGGCCGCCGGGTATGCCCTCCCAGAAGAGGATGTCGGCGCGGCCGGAGGTGGTGTACGTCGGCATGACGAACAGCTCGCCGACACCGGGCACGAGGTTGCAGCGCACCGCGTCGAAGTCGGGGTGCTCTGGGCGCGGGCCCAGCCCGTGGACGTAGGCGACGGCCAGCGCGCGCTGCGGGGCGTCGTACGGGGAACGCTCGGCGTTCCGGCCGAACATGGACACCAGCTCGCCCTTGCCGGCCGAGACCAGCGTCAGGTCGTAGCGGCTCGCGAAGAAGTCCAGGTCGGAGACGGCCGCGCCGTGGATGACGAGCTGGCCGCCGCGCTGCGCGAAGGTCTCCATCCAGCCGGCCATCTTCACCCGCTGGTCGACGGACTGGGCGTAGCCGTCCAGCTTGCCGACCCAGTCGATGGCGCGCTGCGAGCCCTCGGGCGCCTCATGGCTGCCGGGCGCGGCGACCGAGACGCCGAGGCCCTCGATGCGCGGGGCCTGGCTCTCCCAGAAGTTGATCTGGAGGTCGCGCTCGTGCTGAAGCGCCGTGTCGAACATGCACTGCGTCGACATGACCCGGCCGGCGCGGATCTCGTCGGCGGTGCGGTTGGACATGAGGGTGACCTCATAGCCCTGCGACTGGAGGCCGAGGGCGAGCTGGAGGCCGGACTGGCCGGCTCCGACGATGAGTATTTTCCGCATGGCGGGGCTCTTCTCTTACTGCTGGTTGTTCGGGGAGGTGTGGGGAGGAGCGAGACTCTACGGGTCCGGACGGGTCTGGCCACACCCCGGTAACCAGACCCTTCCGGTCACTCCGGGGAGGTCTCCAGGGCGTGGCCGACCAGCGCGAGCAGCGACTGGACCACCGTGGTCCGCTCCCGCGCGTCCATGATCACCACAGGAACCTGCGGCGGCACGGTCAGTGCCTCACGGACGTGCTCGACGGCGAACGCCTCCGTCCCCTCGAAGTGGTTGACCGCGACGACGTACGGCAGTCCGCAGCTCTCGAAGTAGTCGAGCGCCGGGAAGCAGTCCTCCAGGCGGCGGGTATCGGCCATCACGATCGCGCCGATCGCGCCGCGCACCAGGTCGTCCCACATGAACCAGAAGCGCTGCTGTCCAGGCGTGCCGAACAGATAGAGCACCAGTTCCTGGTCCAGGGTGATCCGCCCGAAGTCCATCGCGACCGTGGTCGTGGTCTTCTCCGGAGTGGCGGTCAGATCGTCCGTGTCGGCGCTGGCCTGCGTCATCACGGCTTCGGTCTGGAGCGGGGTGATCTCCGAGACCGAGCCGACGAACGTGGTCTTGCCGACGCCGAAGCCGCCCGCCACCACGATCTTGGTGGCGATCGGCGCCCGGGAACGGTCCGTCTGCCAGCTCTGCAGCCCCGCGTCCGCGGCCGCCGCCGGGTCGGCCCCTCGCACGGAACCGGCGCTCGCCGTCGGCCCGGCCGATATCGTGTCAGAGCCTGTGAAGTCCACTCAGCACCCTTTCGAGCAGCGCGCGGTCGGGCCGGCCGGAGCCGTGCCCGGTGCCGTAGACGCGAATCTTTCCCTGGTCGGCGAGGTCGCTGAGCAGTACCCGGACCACGCCCAGCGGCATCTTGAGGAGTGCGGAGATCTCCGCGACCGAGCGCATCCGGCGGCACAGTTCGACGATCGCGCGCATCTCCGGCATCACCCGGTCACCCCAGCCGCCGGAGGTGAGTTCGCGGCGTTCCTCGGGTGCCTCCAGCGCGGCCACGAACGTCTCGACGAGCAGGACGTGCCCGAAGCGCGTCCGGCCGCCGGTGAGCGAGTACGGCCGTACGCGCGCGGGTTTACGGTCCCCGCCTCGCACGGGGAGTTTGGGAGAACTGCTCATGCCGCAACCTCGCTTCGCCGGGCCTCGCATTCGCTCAGCACGCGCCCCTCAACGGTTCGCTCACTACGTTCGCTCACTTGGCGCTCTCCATCGACTTGCGCAGTTCGCTGCGGAGTTCGGGGGTGAGGACATGTCCGGCCCGGCCCACGAACAGCGCCATGTGGTAGGCGATGACGTTCATGTCGCAGTCCGGGGTGGCCTGCACGCCGAGCAGCGAACCGTCGCTGATCGACATGACGAACACGCTGCCCTCGTCCATCGTGATCATCGTCTGCTTGACCGCGCCGCCGTCCATCAGCTTCGCGGCGCCGTTGGTCAGACTGCCGAGCCCGGACACGATGGTGGCCAGATCCGCGCTGGATCCCCGCGGACCGTCACCGCCGCCCGGCCGTGCCGCCGCCTCGTCCACCCGGCCCGGGTCGGACGACAGCAGCAGCAGGCCGTCGGAGGAGACCACCGCGACCGAGCGGATGCCCGGTACCTCTTCGACCAGGTTGGTCAGCAGCCAGTGCAGATTCCGGGCCTGGCTGCTCAGGCCTTGTCCGTGCGCAGTGGGCGCTTGCGCCTTCAATCGCGTGCCTCCTCGACAACGTGGCTCTCTCCCGGGGCCCCCGCTCCGTCGGTGTCCGTCTCTGGGATGGTCAGCTCCGCTGTACGGTCTGCGATCTCGGCCTCGACCTCACGTCGGCCGTCTCGTGCCCCCGCCTGGAATCCGCCGAGCCGGCGCCGCAGCGCCTCGGCGTTGGCCGCACCGCTCTTGCGCGGGGCGGTGGGCGCCTGTTGCTGCGCCACGACCTTGGGCGTGCGCTTGGGCAGCCCCATGGAGGTCGTCCGCCGCTCCTCCTCGGACGGGGTGGCAGCGGTCTGCGCGCCGGCCGGGGTCGCGTCGGCGGGTGCCGCCGCGCCGGTGGGTGCCGCCTCCACGGGTGCCGCGTCGGTGGCGTGGCTGTGCCGGTCCGGGCCGATGGCGTACGGATCGGCCGCCGGCGCGTCGGACGCGGCGGGACCGGAGGCCGGGTCCGCGGCCGGCCGCGGCTCCTCCTCGGGCCGTGCGTGCTCGCCGGTGCCGCTGGTGGTCGGGCCGTACGGGCCGGGCGACTGCGGACCGTACGGGCTCGGCTCGCCCGTGGCGTGGGTGGTCGGGCCGGTGGGCTGCTGCGGGGCGGGCGCCGGTGCCGGTTCGGGTCCCGGCTCGGCCGGGGCGCCGAGCCCGGCGGCGTCGATCGCGCGCTCCGCGGCGACGACGAACGGGTCGGCGGCGGGCGCCGGATCCGTGTCCGGGGTCCCCTCCTGGCCGGTGGCCGGTGCGGTGTCGGTCGCGGCGGGCCGCTCGGCGGGCCGGGGGGCGCCCTCGGCCGGGGCCGCGGCGGGCGCCTCCGCGCTCCCCGTCGCGCCCGCCGCCGGTGCGGCGCGGGAGGCGCGCGGCGGCAGCGCGTTGGAGTTCGCCTCGGCGACCGAGCCGGGCAGGCTCGGCGTGTGCGGCACGTCCTCGGACGCGGTGGCCGGGGAGGCCGACGGGACCGGGCGGGTGGGCAGGATCGAGCCGGGCAGCACGACGACGGCGGTGACGCCGCCCTGCTTCGCGTCCCGCAGCTGGACCCGGACGCCGTGCCGGGCGGCCAGCCGCACCACGACGTACAGCCCGAGGCCCAGCGCGTCGTCGACGGTCTCCGAGGAGGAAGCGGCCTCGACGTCCGCCAGCCGCTCGTTGAGCTCGGCCATCCGCTCGGAGGTCATCCCTATGCCCTCGTCCTGGACCGAGAGCATCACCTCGCCGCTCTCCAGCAGCCAGCCGGACAGCTCCACATGGGCGTTCGGCGGCGAGAACGCGGTGGCGTTCTCCAGGAGTTCGGCGACCAGGTGGCTGAGGTCGTCCGCGGCGAAACCGGCGACCTGGGAGTGCGGCGGCAGCGACTCGATACGGACCCGCTCGTACCGCTCGATCTCGCTGATCGCGGCGCGCAGCACGTCCAGCAGCGGCACCGGGCCCTGGTGGTTGGTGCTGTGCTGTTCCGCGCCCGCGAGGACGAGCAGGTTCTCGCTGTTGCGGCGCATCCGCGCGGCGAAGTGGTCCAGCTTGAACAGGGTTTCCAGCCGCTCCGGGTCCTGCTCGCTCTCCTCCAGCGACTCGATGACGCCGAGCTGGCGCTCCACGAGCCCGAGGGTGCGCAGCGAGAGGTTGACGAACCGGCCGTGCACCCCGCTGCGCAGGGCCGCCAGCCGCTCGGTGAGGTCGGCGATCTCCTCCCTGAGCGTCTCGGTCTGCTCCTGGAGCACCTCGCGCTCGGCGACCAGCCGCTGCCGGCCGCCGATCAGCCGCTTGCGCTCGCCCTCCAGCTCGCCGGTGCGCCGCGCCACCTCGCCGACCTGGGCGTGCAGCGCGTTGACGGACCGTACGGCGGCGGCGAATTCGTCGTTGCGGCCCTTGTAGCTGATGGGCTCCTCGTGCGCGGGGTCCTCGGCCACCCGCTTGGCGCCGATCCGCAGCGCCGCGAGCGGCTGGGTCAGGGAGCGGGCGGCCCACACCCCGGCGCCGACGGCCAGCAGCAGGCACAGCGCCTCCAGGCCGATGCGGATCTCCAGCTCGTTCACCGCGTCGTCGCGCAGCCCGCCGAGCCGCTGGATGTCGGCGGTGGCCATGGCGGATTCGACGCCCCGCATCAGTCCGATGCGGGTGGTGAGGGTGCTCTGCACACCGCGGCGGTTGAGCCGCAGGTCGAAGGCGTCCAGCCGGGGCTGGTCGGTCAGCCGGGTCAGATAGCGCTCGGCGGTGTTGGCCTCCGCGCCGGTGACGGTGCGGTCGTAGCGGTCCCGGCCGGCCTGGCTCGCGGTCTGCCGGAAGTCGCCCAGCGCGGCCTGCGCCCGGACGTGGGCGATCTGGGCGAGGGCGGTCAGCCGGGGCTGGCTGCCGCCCGCATTGAGCCCGGCCAGCAGCAGGGCACGGGTGCCCGCGGCCTGTTCGGTGGCGCGGCCGAGGAACGGCAGGGCGCGGGTGTCGGCGTCGGCGGAGTCCGCGCGGGCCGGCAGTCCGCGGGCGATGTCGTCGCTGATCGCGTCGAGCGCCTGCAGGGCCTCGGTATAGGCGGTGTAGACCTGCTCGGCCGATCCGGTCCCGGACAGCGCCTTCTGACGGGTCTGCGGGAGTGCGGCCAGCAGCTTGGCGGCGGCCCGGTAGACGGCGGTGTCGCCCGAGGCGTCCTGGGCCTCGGAGCGCAGTTCGCTGATCTGCCGGTCCACCCGGGCCCGCTGGGTCCGGGCGGGCGCGGCCTCTTGGGTACCGGTGGCGCCCGTCCGCGCGGCACCGCGGCCGCCGCGGTTGGCGGCGTACGCGGTCATGCCGTCGCGTTCGTCGGCGAGGGAGTGCGCGAGCGCGATGGCGCGGGCGTTCAGTTCGGCCAGATCGACCAGTTGCTGGCCGGTGCCGGCGTGGTCGGCCGTCGCCGTCAGGCCGGGGGCGCCGGCGCCGAGGACGGCGGCGGCCACCACGGCCACCGCGCCGACCAGCCGGTTGCGCACCCGTGCGGGGCGCCGTCCCGTGGAGTTCTCTTCACGGCCCGTCGTACCGGGACCGCCCTTCGCTTCCGGTCCCTTGCCAGGAGCCGAGCCCGTGCCCGGTCCCGCAGTCGAACCGGCCGGTGAACCCGGCTTCCCTGCGCCGCCTCGAAGCCGCATCTTCCGCACCGCTGCTCGCATTCCTGTCTCGCCTGCTCACGCCCCATGGCGTCGCGGACCCGGCTCGCCCTCCGCTCGCGGAGCGGAGCTGCGCGAAGACCGCAGCGCGCACACTTCCGCGAGGGGATCCGGCCCGGCTCTGCGCGTCGCGACGAATGTCCTGACCTCACCCCAATGATCCGGGCAACGACCATTCCACCGGCGCCGCGCAGTGGCTCGGCAACACATGCCCGGCCACCTGAACGAGTGAACATCACTCGGAGTTTGGCCATCAACTTCCGTGCGCCACCGTTTCGGGCAGCAACCTCGCGCAACCCCCGAACGGGTTTGGAGATGCGTGCCGCTCCTGGAAAGATGCCCGCCCGCACGCCGCCGGACCGGCGCCCCTTACCCCGGGTAAACCCGCGGCCCGCCCGGCCGCCGGTGCCGCCGCGGACGCCCGCCGGCCGGGCCGGAGCGACCGCCTCCGGCAGACTTCGGGACATGCGCATCGCACTCGCCACCGAGCCCGGCGACCCCCAACGCCCAAATGAGGACTACGCATCGGTAGCTCTGCCGGCTTCCGGCGAGGGCGGCGCCCTCGTCCTGCTGGACGGTGTGACGCCACCGGAGGGGGACGACGGCTGCGTCCACGGGGTGCCCTGGTTCACCGCGCGGCTCGGTGGCGCAATGCTCGAACTGTCGGTTTCACACCGGGATATGACGCTCACTGAGGCGCTTGCCGCGGCCATCTCCCGGACAGCCGACAGCCACCGGCAATCCTGTGACCTTTCTCACGTCCGCACTCCGCAGGCAACCGTGATCGCCGCACGATGGTCCGGGGGCGAAGTGGAACATCTCGTCCTGTCCGACTCGGTACTGCTGCTGGAGCGGACGGACGGCACGGTGGAACCGGTGCTCGACTCCCGGCTGGACGAACTGCCGCCCGCCGTCCGGGACCTGCGGGCCGCCGTACGGGCACTGCCCCGCGGATCGGCCGAACGGGCCGCCCGGAGCCGGGAGTACGCCCGTGCGGTCGAGGCGCTGCGCAACGCGGAGGGCGGCTTCTTCACCGCGGCCGCCGATCCGACGGCTGCCGCCCGCGCGGTGACCGGTCGCACCCCGCGCACCGCGCTCCGCTCGCTGACCGCGCTCAGTGACGGCGCGGGCCGCTGGGTCGAGGTCTTCCGGGAGGGGGAATGGGCGGATTGCGTGGCCCTGGTCTCCGGGCAGGGGCCGCAGGCGCTGATCGACCGGGTACGGGCCGCGGAGGCGGCGGACCCGGCGTGCGCGGCGTTTCCCCGCGGCAAGGCGCGGGATGACGCGGCGGTGATTTTTGTGGCGCCGTGACAAACGCGGAAATGCGGGGCATGTTTCCCCGTCGCGGGGGGAACGGCCGCGCGGCGGTGCGGGTCCGTGGCTGGTCATCCCGCCTGCGGGCAGCGGGATTTCCACGGGATGTCCACAGCTCTTCCACACCGCCCCGGCGTCGTCGCGGGAGGGGACGGGGCCTCGGCTACCCCTCCTCCCCCTCCTGCTCCTCGTTCAGCCGGTGCAGCAGCCGGGCGAGTTCGGCGACCTCGCCGCGGTCCCAGGAGGCGAGGCGGCAGGCGTACCGGGCGCGGCGGCCGGTGCGGACCCGGGTGTAGCGTTCCCGGCCCTCGTCGGTGATGCGCACCAGGACCGCGCGGCCGTCCGCCGGGTCCGGTTCGCGGGCGACGAGCCCGAGCTTCTCCAGGGCGTGCAGCTGGCGGCTCATCGTGGCCTTGCCGACCCCGAAGTAGCCGGCGAGGTCGGTGGCGCGCTGGGCACCGGCGTCGGCCAGCCGTACGAGCAGGCCGTAGGCGGCGGGCTCCAGATCGGGATGCACCTCTCGTGCCATTTCGCCGGACGAGGCACGGGCCCGGCGGAGAAATACCGCCAATTCACGTTCCAGGGCGAGAAATACGTGATCCACGCCGGCCGGCTCGCCGTCCGCAGTCGTTCCGTCGGCTCCGGTGTTGTGCACGTCAGCGCCCATTCCCGCGTTTCCTCACCTGAAAGTTTCCGCCCTCGGCGGCCGAAGCCGCAGCTCGGCCAGTATTTCGCAGGATTAGACCAACGGCAGCCCACCGAACCTCTTCTGGCCCCCGGTCTACGCGCGTATCGTCATTTTCGGCACAGCCCTGCCGAGCGACCCGGCTATTCCGCCGCGGCGTCATGCACCTCGCAGCTCATCTCTGCACGCCTGTGTCATGCCTCAGTTCTCCCCCCTCAGGTCATCCACCGAGATCTTCGGAGGCACGTATGTCCGTGCTCAGATCCGGCTCCCCCCACCGCCCCGTGTGCTCCTTCGCGACCGTGGCCGGGACCCTGCTCACCCTGCTCGCCCTCCTCCTCGGCCTGCCCGGCACCGCCGGCGCCGCGGCCGCCCGGCGCGCGCCGGAACCCACCCACCCCGGACAGGACTGGGCCGGTTCCCAGATCGCCCGGCACGAGGGCACGGCGGCCGGCGTCGCACCCCCGGCCGCCGCCCTCGCGTCCGTCGAGGGCGTGGACGTCAGCAGCCACAACGGCAATGTCGCCTGGCCGACGCTCTGGAACAGCGGCGTCCGCTTCGCCTACGTGAAGGCGACGGAGTCCACCAGCTACACCAACCCGTACTTCGCGCAGCAGTACAACGGCTCGTACAACGCCGGGATGATCCGCGGCGCCTACCACTTCGCGACCCCCAACACCTCCAGCGGCGCCGCCCAGGCCACCTACTTCGCCGACCACGGCGGCGGCTGGTCCAAGGACGGCAGGACGCTGCCCGGCGCGCTCGACATGGAGTACAACCCCTACGGCGCGACCTGTTACGGGCTGAGCGCGGCCGGGCTGGTCAACTGGATGAAGGACTGGTTCGCCACCTACAAGGCGCGCACCGGCCGGGACGCCGTCCTCTACACCTCCACCAACTGGTGGAAGCAGTGCACCGGCAACTCCGCCGCCTTCGGCACCGTCAACCCCCTGTGGATCCCGCGCTACGGCTCCTCGGTCGGCGAACTCCCGGCCGGCTGGGGCTTCCACACCATCTGGCAGTACACCTCGACCGGTCCGACGGTCGGTGACCACAACCGCTTCAACGGCGCGCTGGACCGGCTCCGGGCGCTCGCGAACGGCTGAGGACAGGCATCGGGGAGCGGCCGGTGTTCCCGCACGGAGCACCGGCCGCTCCCCCTGCCGTGGTCAGGCGCTGAGCGGGGCCACCTCCGGGGCCGCCCCGTTGGACGCCGGCGTCAGCGCCAGCTCCAGCACCTGGCGGACATCGGCGACCGGGTGGACATCGAGGGATGCGAGGATCTCGTCCGGGACGTCGTCCAGGTCCGGTTCGTTGCGCTTGGGGATGATGACGGTCGTGATCCCCGCCCGGTGCGCCGCCAGCAGCTTCTGCTTGACGCCGCCGATCGGCAGCACCCGCCCGGTCAGCGAGACCTCACCGGTCATCGCCACGTCCGGCCGGACCTGCCGGCCCGACAGCAGCGAGGCCAGCGCCGTCGTCATCGTCACGCCCGCGCTCGGCCCGTCCTTGGGGACGGCGCCCGCCGGTACGTGCAGATGCACTCCGCGCTCCTTCAGGTCGCCGACCGGGAGCTCCAGTTCCGCGCCGTGGGAGCGCAGGAACGACAGCGCGATGTGCGCGGACTCCTTCATCACGTCGCCGAGCTGGCCGGTCAGCTGGAGCCCGGACGCCCCGGTTTCCGGGTCGGCGAGCGAGGCCTCCACGTAGAGGACGTCGCCGCCGGCGCCGGTGACCGCGAGACCGGTGACCACACCGGGCACCGCGGTGCGCCGCTCGGCCGGGTCCTGGGCCGATTCGGGGGTGTGGTGCGGCCGCCCGATCAGCGCGCGCAGCTGGTCCGCGCCGACCGTGAACGGCAGCTCCCGCTCGCCCAGTTCGTGCTGGGCGGCGACCTTGCGCAGCAGCCTGGCGACCGAACGCTCCAGATTCCGCACGCCCGCCTCGCGGGTGTATTCGCCCGCCAGCCTGCGCAGCGCGCCGTCCTCCAGGATCACCTCACCCGGCTCCAGTCCGGCCCGCTCCAGCTGGCGCGGCAGCAGATGGTCCCGGGCGATGACCACCTTCTCGTCCTCGGTGTAGCCGTCCAGCCGGACCAGCTCCATACGGTCGAGCAGCGGCTCGGGGATGGCTTCGAGGACATTGGCGGTGGCCAGGAAGACCACGTCGCTGAGGTCGAGTTCGACCTCCAGGTAGTGGTCGCGGAAGGTGTGGTTCTGCGCCGGGTCCAGGACCTCCAGGAGGGCGGCTGCCGGGTCGCCCCGGAAGTCGGAGCCCACCTTGTCGATCTCGTCGAGGAGGACGACCGGGTTCATCGCCCCGGCCTCCTTGATCGCCCGTACGATCCGGCCGGGCAGCGCGCCGACGTACGTACGGCGGTGGCCGCGGATCTCCGCCTCGTCCCGGACGCCGCCGAGCGCGACCCGGACGAACTTCCGGCCCATGGCGCGGGCGACGGATTCCCCGAGCGAGGTCTTTCCGACGCCGGGCGGGCCGACCAGCGCCAGTACGGCGCCGCCGCGACGGCCGCCGATCAGGCCGAGGCCGCGTTCGGCCCGCCGCTTGCGCACGGCCAGGTATTCGGTGATCCGCTCCTTGACGTCCTCCAGGCCGGAGTGGTCGGCGTCCAGGACCTCCTTGGCGCCGGCGATGTCGTAGGCGTCCTCGGTCCGTTCGTTCCACGGGAGTTCGAGGACGGTGTCCAGCCAGGTGCGGATCCAGGAGCCCTCGGGGCTCTGGTCGCTGGACCGCTCCAGCTTGTCGACCTCCTTGAGGGCGGCCTTGCGGACGTCCTCGGGCAGGTCGGCGGCCTCCACCCGGGCACGGTAGTCGTCGCCCTCGTCCTCGGGATCGCCGTTGAGCTCGGCCAGCTCCTTGCGGACCGCCTCCAGCTGGCGGCGGAGCAGGAATTCCCGCTGCTGCTTGTCGACGCCCTCCTGGACGTCCTTGGCGATGGACTCGGCGACGTCCTGCTCGGCGAGGTGCTCGCGCAGCGTCTCGGTGGCGTACTTCAGGCGCGCGACCGGATCGGTGGTCTCCAGCAGCCGGACCTTCTGTTCGATGGTCAGGAAGGGCGAGTAGCCGGCGTTGTCGGCCAGCGTCGGGACGTCCTCGATCTGCTGGACGCGGTCAACGACCTGCCAGGCACCCCGCTTGCGCAGCCAGCTGGTGGCCAGCGCCTTGTATTCCGTGACGAGAGAACTCGGGGAAGGATCGGGGACCTTCTCCTCGACAGTGGTGCCCTCCACCCAGAGCGCGGCGCCGGGCCCGGTGGTGCCGGAACCGATCCGCACCCGGCCCAGGCCCCGGATCAGCGCGCCGGGGTCGCCGTCGGACAGCCGCCCGACCTGCTCGACCCGCCCGAGCGTGCCGATCGCCGTGTACTTCCCCTCGACGCGGGGCACAAGGAGCACCCGCGGTTTGTTGCCCGAGGAGGCGGCGGCCTGGGCGGCCTCCACCGCTGCCCGTACGTCCGCGTCGGACAGGTCCAGCGGCACCACCATGCCGGGGAGCACGACCTCGTCATCGAGGGGCAGTACGGGCAGAGTGAGCGATGTGGACGTCGAAGCCATGATCTCCCCTTCGGCAAGCAAGTTGAGCTTTACTCACTCAATGCGGCGGGGCGGGGAGATGTTCCCCTGGGTGCGTTCGCTGTGAGCGATCGGGGAGTGGGCGGCGAAGCGGGCAGGGAGGGGCGGCGCCGTGGGCCTCGGAGGCGCGGCGGGCCGGTGGCCTCGGTGGTCCGGTGGGCCAAGGCCTCGGTGGCTCGGTGGGCCCGGCCGGGCGGCCGTTGATCACCCCCACCGTCCGGCGGCTCGGCCTCCCCGGCCGCCGCCGGGTCCGCTACCAGTGAGCGGGGCGGGTCAGGGTCCGCGGCAGTTCGGTGGCGGCGTCGCCCTTGGCCGCGTTGAGCTGCGACTGGGTGAGGAAGAGCGCGCCGGTGAGATCGGCGCCGGCGAGGTCGGCGGCGCGCAGGTCGGCGCCGATCAGGTCCGCGGTGCGCAGGTCTGCGCCCCTGAGGTCGGCGGCAATCAGGTAGGCCCCACGGAGATTGGCGCCCCGGAGGTCGGCGCCCTTGAGGCGGGCTCCCATGAGGTCGGCGCCCCGCCGCTCCTTCTTGCGGCCCCGGACCTCGGCCCGGACGAGTTCGCTGGTGCGCAGCAGCAGGGTGTTGACCTCGCCCCGGTGGGCGGCCACATCCAGCTCCGCCAGCTCTTCGGCGGCGCCCCGGGTGAGGCGTTCGGTCTTCTCCAGGGCGGCGCGCAGGCGGGTGTGTACCGGGTGGGCGGCCGGGCGGGTCAGCGCCTCGGCCAGGTACCAGAGGAGCTCGTGCAGCTGCCGCATGACGGGGAAGACGTCGAACATCTGCCGGGCGGTGTCCGGGGCGTTTCGCCAGTCCCGTCCGCCGAAGGTGACCTGGGAGACCTTCTGCCCGGCGCCGAAGCAGTCGAAGACGGTGCAGCCGGTGAAGCCGCGCGGGCGCAGCTCACGGTGGATGCCGCAGCGGAAGTCCGCCTCCAGGTTCGGGCACGGCCGGCCGGCGTCCTTGTCGATCGCGAAGTCGGCGGAGGCCGCGAACGGCAGCGCGACACAGCACAGTCCGAAGCAGCTGCCGCAGTCGGACCGCAGACCGGGGTCCGTGGCGTCCGGAGGCGATGTCTCACGCGGCGATGACTCGCGTCGTGGGGACCTCAACGGCTCGCGCTTCGGGGACAAGGTGCGGGTACTCCAGTGCTCGGCGGGCACCGCGCGAGGCCGTGCCCGGAAGGGGCCGCCATTCTCCCAGGAGCCGACGGGCCGTCGCGACCGGCCAGTTGGGGCCCGTCAGGGATACCTCGTCCCCTCGCCTCCGGCCTCACGCCCCGTCAGGACTGCTACCTTCGGCGCATGTTGCAGCGGATGTCCGGAGTTTTCATCGGTGCACTCTTCGGAACGGTCTTCGTGGTCGCCAACGCGCACGACCCGCTGAATCCGGCGATCGGTATCGCCCTCCGGGTACTCGCGGTGCTCACCTTCGCCGGGCTGCTCACCCTCGCGCTGCGGGCGGGGCGCCGCGGAGAGCCCGCGCCGGACGACTCCGAGGTGCCGCGGGCGGACTGGTTCCGGGGGAAGTTCGCGTTCGTCGTGGGGGCGGAGGCGGTGCTGCTGGCCGGCGGCAATCTCGCGCTGCGGGCGGCGGGTGCGCCCGAACAGACCGCGGTGGCCTGGATCGCGCTGATCGTCGGGCTGCACTTCATCGCGCTGACGTCGGTCTGGAAGCGGCGCAGCATCGCCGTCCCCGGCGCCACGCTGACCGCGCTCGGCGCGACCGGCCTGGTCATGGCGGCCACCTCCGCCGTGGCCTGGGTGCCGTTCGTCAGCGGCGTGCTCTCCGGTGTGGCGCTCCTGGGTGGCTGCACCTACGCCATCACCCACACCTACCGGTCGACGGCACGGCCGTAGGCCCACAGGCCCGCAGACCCGCAGGTCCGTATATCCCTGGCCCCGCAGCCTCCTGGCCCCGTCGTCCGGAACCGCCGCATCCGAACGCTCAGTACATCCGCGCGCCCCGCAGGGCCGGGTGGCCCAGGTCGCCGAGGAGAGGTGCGGGGGCGGCGCGGTGGGCGCGCCAGCGGCGCAGCAGCGGCCAGCTCGCCACGCCCAGGGCGAGCGAGAGCAGATGTCCCCAGTCGCTCAGCGGGTCGGTGTAGGCGAGCAGATCCGTCACGGCGAGATAGCCGGCACCGGCCAGCAGGGGCAGCCGCGACCGGACCGGCAGCAGTCCGGCCAGGGCTCCGGTGCAGGTCATCACGCCGAAGCTGATGCCGTAGTCGAGGCGGTGCAGCGAACTCTCCGGCAGCCCGCCGGCCGCGACCTGGAAGGCGACGGGCAGTTCGGTGGCGAGGGTGGCGAGCACATGCCCGCCGAGGAAGACCACGACGGTGTACAGCGCGCCGATCCGCCGCTCCAGCGCGGTCAGCACGAAGAGGAAGGCGACGGCGTACCCGGAGGTCATCCCGCCGGCGATCCACAGGGCGCTGGCGATCAGCACCAGCAGCGGGGCCTGGGCGAGATGGGCGACATCGGTGCTGGAGCCGCGCAGCAGGTCGGAGACCAGGCCCTGGTCCCCGTACTCGGCGAAGAGCGAGGTGGCCGCGAGGAGCACGGCGTAGCCGAAGGTGAAGGGGGTGCCGGCGGGGGTGGGCACCAGCCGCCAGGGTCGCCAACGCGCCGCCGTACCAGGGGTGTTCGGCAAAGCCCCCGCACCGGCGACGCCGGCCTCCCGGTCCGCGCGCTGCCGGGGGATGCCGGGCAGCAGACCCGGCGTCCCGCCCGGACCGGTGTCCGTTTCCGGTGCGGGGGCACGCCGCTGACCTGCCCGTATCCTCTCCGCGGTGCCCAGCCAGCTCACAGTACGAGGCCCCTTCCGTCCTGGTGCATCCGGTGAGCCACGTCCGTGTCCCTCGGTCGTGAATCCCTGCTCTGTCCTACGTTCCGGACCACCCTGCACGCTCAACCCATGAAGAAGCTGTGAGAGTGAGATCCATCACATCAGGCAACCGTCCGCAGATGCTTCACGTCCGGGCAACCGGTGGCAGATACGGCCGGCCGAGACGGCCCGAACGCGTTGGACCGGCGTGCCCCGTATTGGCCACCATGGCGCCATGGCTCCCGTGACACCGCTCCAGGCAACGACCGGCGCCCCCGAGGCCCCGCGCACGCTCGACCGCCGCGAGGGCCCGTACGGCGAGGTGGTGCTGCGACAGCGGGGCGGACCCGCCGCGGCCCCCGGTGCCGACGGCGCCAACTCCCCCGCGGCGCCGGTGATCTACGAGATCATCGCCAACGGCTGCTTCCTGATGGACACCTCCGACGGCCGCTCCGAGCGGCTGCTGATCGACGCCGCGCTGGACGCGCTGCCGGCCGGCCGCACCCGCCCCGCCGTGCTCATCGGCGGCCTCGGCGTGGGCTTCTCCCTGGCCCGTGCCGCCGGGCAGCCGCGCTGGGGCCGGATCGTCGTCGTCGAGCGCGAGGAGGCGGTCATCGACTGGCACCGCACGGGCCCGCTGTCGGCCGTCTCCGCGGACGCGCTGGCCGATCCGCGCAGCGAGATCCTGCACACCGACCTGGTCGCCCATCTGCGCACGGAAGCGGGCCAGGACACCTACGACGCGCTGTGCCTGGACATCGACAACGGCCCGGACTGGACGGTCACCGAGGACAACGACAGCCTCTACTCCCCCGCCGGACTGGCCGCCTGCCGCGACCGCCTGCCCCCCGGCGGAGTGCTCGCCGTCTGGTCCGCGCAGCCCTCGTCCGCCTTTGAGGAAGCGCTACGAAATGCCGGTTTCAGCGGGGTACATACGGAAGAGATCCCCGTTGTCCGAGGCGTCCCGGACGTCGTCCATCTCGCGCGCAAGGGCGCGTAGCCGACAGTCGCACCATGCCCGTACGCTGCTGCCCAGCAAGACGCGACCACGCAGGGGATGCAGGGGCGGGCGATGGACCAGACTCAGACAACGCAGGGCGGCGGCGCCGCGGCCACGCCGGGAGCCCAGCGCAGGGTCCTGGTCGTGGAGGACGACCCGACGATCGTCGAGGCCATCGCGGCCCGGCTGCGCGCCGAGGGCTTCCAGGTCCAGACGGCCACCGACGGCCCGGCCGCGGTGGACACCGCCGAGGCCTGGCAGCCCGATCTGCTGGTCCTCGACGTGATGCTGCCGGGCTTCGACGGCCTGGAGGTGTGCCGCCGGGTGCAGGCCTCCCGGCCGGTGCCGGTGATGATGCTCACCGCCCGGGACGACGAGACCGACATGCTGGTGGGCCTCGGCGTCGGCGCCGACGACTACATGACCAAGCCGTTCTCGATGCGGGAGCTGGCCGCGCGGGTGCACGTCCTGCTGCGCCGGGTCGAGCGCGCCGCGCTGGCCGCGCACACCCCGCGCAGCGGCATCCTGCGCCTCGGCGAGCTGGAGATCGACCACGCGCAGCGCCGGGTCCGGGTGCGCGGCGCCGATGTGCACCTCACCCCCACCGAGTTCGATCTGCTGGTCTGCCTGGCGAACACCCCGCGTGCGGTGCTCTCCCGTGAGCAGCTGCTGGCCGAGGTGTGGGACTGGGCGGACGCCTCCGGCACCCGTACGGTCGACAGCCACATCAAGGCGCTGCGCCGCAAGATCGGCGCCGAGCGGATCCGTACGGTCCACGGCGTCGGCTACGCGCTGGAGACCCCGCCCGCATGAGGCGGTGGCCACGCACCCCGCTCGACGAGCTGTGGCAGCGGATCTGGGAGGGCCTGCGCCCCCTGGATCCGTACCGCTCGGTCAAGGCCGCCCTCGGGGCGCTGGTCAGCGTCTCGGTGATCATCACCACACTGCTGGTGTTCGTCGCGATGCACTCCGCGACCGAGCTGCGGGTGATCACGATCTTCTCGATCATCGCCTCGCTGCTGATCACCCAGTTCGTGGCCAACAGCCTGACCGCCCCGCTCGACGAGATGACGGACGTCACCCGGTCGATGGCGCGCGGTAACTACAGCCGCCGGGTCCGCTCGGGCCGCCGTGACGAGTTCGGCGACCTGGCGGAGGCCTTCAACCGGATGGCGGCCGATCTGGAGGCGGTGGACACTCACCGCAAGGAGCTGGTCGCCAATGTGTCGCACGAGCTGCGCACCCCCATCGCCGCGCTCCGCGCCGTCCTGGAGAACGTCGTCGACGGCGTCTGCGAGCCGGACCCGGAGACGATGCGCACGGCGCTGAAGCAGACCGAGCGGCTGGGCCGTCTGGTCGAGCACCTGCTGGACCTGTCCCGTCTGGACAACGGGGTGGTGCCGCTGCACGCCCGCCGCTTCGAGGTCTGGCCGTATCTGTCCGGGGTGCTCAAGGAGGCCAACATGAGCCGGGGCGCCGCCACGCTGTCGGGGCTGTCGGGGGTCGCCGGCTCCGGCACCCACACCCGTACGGACGTCCATCTCCACCTCGATGTCTCGCCGCCGGAGCTGACCGCGCACGCGGACGCCGAGCGGCTGCACCAGGTCGTGGCCAATCTCATCGACAACGCGATCAAGCACAGCCCCCGGCACGGCCGGGTCACGGTGCACGCACGCCGCGGCGAGGGGCCGGAGAGCCTGGTGGTGGAGGTGCAGGACGAGGGCCCCGGCATCCCGGAGGCGGAGCGCTACCGGGTCTTCGAGCGGTTCAACCGGGGCGGTCCGGGCACCTCGGGCCCCGGCACCGACGGCGGCACCGGCCTGGGCCTGGCGATCGCGCGCTGGGCGGTGGATCTGCACGGCGGACGCATCGGCGTGGCCGAGTCGTCCCGCGGTTGCCGGATCCGGGTCACTCTTCCGGGGCTGGAGTCAGCTCGAAGCTGACGGCCGCTGACGTAAGGTCGGTAGTGGAAGCACGTCCTCCGGGGTGTGGCGGCGATCACTCCTACCCGCCCAGAGGCAAACTTCGTGTGTTTCCCGCCAAGTCATGCCCTGAAACCCGACCGGGAATGTGACGTACACGACGAGTACCCCTCCCGGCCTGCACCAAGGGTCGCAACAGGCGTAGCCTTTATTCCCGCTGTCCACCACCTTAGGAAGCGGAAGAGGGCGGTTGCCGCCGTGTCGCTACAGTCCCCCAACAGCTCGAGCATCTCGACCGACCAAGAGGGGCAGGGTAAGAACCCTGCTGCCGCGTTCGGTCCCAATGAGTGGCTCGTCGACGAGATCTACCAGCAGTACCTCCAGGACCCGAACTCGGTAGACCGAGCCTGGTGGGACTTCTTCGCCGACTACAAGCCGGGCTCCGCCACCGCGCCGAGCCAGCCGGCGGAGGGCGCTGCCCCCGCTCCGGCCGCCCCGGCGCAGTCGCCCGCGCCCGCCGCCGAGCCGAAGCCGGCCACCCCGGCGAAGCCCGCCGCGAGCGCTCCGGCCCCGGCGAAGGCCGAGCCGGCGAAGGCCGCTCCGGCCAAGGCTGCGGCTCCGGCGAAGGCCGAGCCGGCCAAGGCCGCCGCGAAGCCGGCCGCCGAAGCGGGCCCGGAGCTCGTCACGCTGCGCGGCCCGTCGGCCGCCGTTGCGAAGAACATGAACGCCTCCCTGGAGCTGCCGACGGCCACGTCCGTCCGCGCGGTGCCGGTGAAGCTGCTCTTCGACAACCGCATCGTGATCAACAACCACCTCAAGCGCGCCCGTGGCGGGAAGGTCTCCTTCACGCACCTCATCGGGTACGCGATGGTGCAGGCCCTCAAGGCCATGCCGTCGATGAACTACTCCTTCGCGGAGAAGGACGGCAAGCCGACGCTGGTCAAGCCCGAGCACGTCAACCTCGGTCTGGCCATCGACCTGGTGAAGCCGAACGGTGACCGCCAGCTCGTCGTCGCCGCCATCAAGAAGGCCGAGACGCTGACCTTCTTCGAGTTCTGGCAGGCCTACGAGGACATCGTCCGCCGGGCCCGTGACAACAAGCTGACGATGGACGACTTCACCGGGGTCACCGCGTCGCTGACGAACCCGGGCGGCATCGGCACGGTCCACTCCGTGCCGCGGCTGATGCCCGGCCAGTCCATGATCATGGGCGTCGGCTCGATGGACTACCCCGCGGAGTTCCAGGGCACCTCGCAGGACGCCCTGAACAAGCTCGGTGTCTCCAAGGTCATGACGCTGACCAGCACCTATGACCACCGCGTGATCCAGGGCGCCGCCTCCGGCGAGTTCCTTCGGATCATGAACCAGCTGCTGCTCGGCGAGAACGACTTCTTCGACGACATCTTCAAGTCGCTGCGGATTCCCTACGAGCCGGTCCGCTGGCTCAAGGACATCGACGCCTCGCACGACGACGACGTCACCAAGGCCGCGCGGGTCTTCGAGCTGATCCACTCCTACCGGGTCCGCGGCCACGTCATGGCCGACACCGACCCGCTGGAGTACCACCAGCGCAAGCACCCCGACCTCGACATCACCGAGCACGGGCTCACCCTGTGGGACCTGGAGCGCGAGTTCGCGGTCGGCGGCTTCTCCGGCAAGTCCATGATGAAGCTGCGCGACATCCTCGGTGTGCTGCGTGACTCGTACTGCCGCACCACCGGCATCGAGTTCATGCACATCCAGGACCCGCAGCAGCGCAAGTGGATCCAGGACCGGGTCGAGCGCTCGCACAAGTCGCCCGAGCGCGAGGAGCAGCTGCGTATCCTGCGCCGGCTGAACTCCGCCGAGGCGTTCGAGACGTTCCTGCAGACCAAGTACGTCGGCCAGAAGCGCTTCTCGCTGGAGGGCGGCGAGTCCGTCATCCCGCTGCTGGACGCGGTCATCGACGCCGCGGCCGAGTCGCGCCTCGACGAGGCCGTCATCGGTATGGCCCACCGCGGCCGCCTCAACGTCCTGGCCAACATCGTCGGCAAGTCCTACGCGCAGATCTTCCGCGAGTTCGAGGGCAACCTCGACCCGAAGTCGATGCACGGCTCCGGCGACGTGAAGTACCACCTGGGCGCCGAGGGCATCTTCACCGGCCTGGACGGCGAGCAGATCAAGGTCTCGCTCACCGCGAACCCCTCCCACCTGGAGGCCGTGGACCCGGTCGTCGAGGGTGTCGCCCGCGCCAAGCAGGACATCATCAACAAGGGCGGTACGGACTTCACGGTCCTGCCGATCCAGCTGCACGGTGACGCGGCGTTCGCCGGCCAGGGTGTGGTCGCCGAGACGCTGAACATGTCCCAGCTGCGCGGCTACCGCACCGGCGGCACGGTCCACGTCGTCATCAACAACCAGGTCGGCTTCACCGCCGCCCCGGAGTCGTCGCGTTCGTCCATGTACGCCACCGACGTGGCCCGCATGATCGAGGCGCCGATCTTCCACGTCAACGGCGACGACCCCGAGGCCGTCGTCCGCGTCGCCCGGCTGGCCTTCGAGTTCCGCCAGGCGTTCAACAAGGACGTGGTCATCGACCTCATCTGCTACCGCCGCCGCGGCCACAACGAGTCGGACAACCCGGCCTTCACCCAGCCGCTGATGTACGACCTGATCGACAAGAAGCGCTCGGTGCGCAAGCTCTACACCGAGTCCCTCATCGGTCGTGGCGACATCACGCTGGAAGAGGCCGAGCAGGCGCTGCAGGACTTCCAGGGCCAGCTGGAGAAGGTCTTCACCGAGGTCCGCGACGCCACCACGGCCCCCGTGGCCCCCGAGGTGCCGCAGCCCAAGGCCGAGTTCCCGGTCTACGTGGACACCGCGATCTCCCAGGAGGTCGTCAAGCGGATCGCCGAGTCCCAGGTCAACATCCCCGAGCGGGTCACCGTCCACCCGCGTCTGCTGCCCCAGCTGCAGCGCCGCGCGGCCCAGGTCGAGGACAACGCCATCGACTGGGGCATGGGCGAGACCCTCGCCATCGGCTCGCTGCTCATGGAGGGCACCCCGGTCCGGCTCGCCGGCCAGGACTCCCGCCGTGGCACCTTCGGCCAGCGGCACGCGGTGCTCATCGACCGGGAGAAGGGCGACGACTACACGCCGCTGCTCTACCTCTCCGAGGACCAGGCCCGCTTCAACGTCTACGACTCGCTGCTCAGCGAGTACGCGGCGATGGGCTTCGAGTACGGCTACTCCCTGGCCCGCCCGGAGGCGCTGGTCATGTGGGAGGCGCAGTTCGGTGACTTCGTCAACGGCGCCCAGACCGTCGTCGACGAGTTCATCTCCTCCGCGGAGCAGAAGTGGGGCCAGACCTCCGGCGTCACCCTGCTGCTCCCGCACGGCTACGAGGGCCAGGGCCCGGACCACTCCTCGGCCCGGATCGAGCGCTTCCTCCAGCTGTGCGCGCAGAACAACATGACGGTCGCCATGCCGACCCTGCCGTCGAACTACTTCCACCTGCTGCGCTGGCAGGTCCACAACCCGCACCACAAGCCGCTGGTCGTCTTCACCCCGAAGTCGATGCTGCGTCTGAAGGCGGCGGCGTCGCGGACGGACGAGTTCACGTCGGGCGGCTTCCGCCCGGTCATCGGCGACACCAAGGTCAAGCCCGAGGACGTCCGCAAGGTCATCTTCTGCTCCGGCAAGGTCTACTACGACCTGGACGCGGAGCGCGAGAAGCGTGGTGCGCACGACACCGCGATCGTCCGTATCGAGCGGCTCTACCCGCTTCCCGGCAAGGAGCTCCAGGCGGAGATCGCCAAGTTCTCCAACGCCGAGAAGTACCTGTGGACGCAGGAGGAGCCGGCGAACCAGGGTGCCTGGCCGTTCCTCGGCCTCAACCTGATCGACCACCTCGACCTGGCCGTGGGCGCGGACGTGCCGCACGGCGAGCGGCTGCGCCGGATCTCCCGGCCGCACTCCTCGTCGCCGGCCGTCGGCTCCGCCAAGCGCCACCAGGCAGAGCAGGCGCAGCTGGTCTCGGAGGCCTTCGACGCGTAACGGCGCCGAGGCCGCCGGAGCAGCCGGCAGGCAACAGCGGAAGGGCCCGTCCCCGGTGGGGGCGGGCCCTTCCGCGTGCGCGGGGAGTGTGCGCTGGGCGGTCCCGTCAGACGGGCTGCGGTTCGAAGTCCCAGTACGGGCGCCGGCGGCGCCGGGCGGACAGGGTGTGCGGATGCTCGGCGCCCAGGGTCTCGGAGAGCTGCCCGATCGCTTCCTGTTCGAGCTTGGCCGCCTCCTGGCCGCGGCGGAGCGCCCGCAGGTCCTCGGAGAGCGCCGTCTTCGCGGAGAGGGTCAGCGGGTGGGTGTCGCCCAGCGTCGCCTTGGCCCGCTCCAGGGTGTCGCGGCCCAGCTCCACCGCGCCGTCCTCGTCGTCCACCCGGTTGCGGGCGGCCGCGGCGTTCAGGGCGCAGCCCAGCGTCCAGGGGTGGCCGGGGCCCATGGCGTCGGCCATCCCGCGCAGCGCACGCTCGGCGATGTCCAGCGCGTCCGCCGGGTCCCCGAACTCCCCGCGGACCAGCCCGACGTTCCCCAGGGTGCCGACGGTGTACGGGTGGCGCTCACCGGCCAGGGCGCGGTACCGCTCGGCGACCTCCTCGGCGAGGTCGCGGGCGTGCCCGAGGTCGCCGTGCTCCCGCAGGAAGGTGGCCTGGTCCGCGCGCACCATCAGCGTCTCGGGGTGGCGCGGCCCCAGTACCCGGCGGGAGCGCTCGACGAGGTCGGTGAGCAGGCCGGCGGCCCGGGTGACCTCGCCGGAGCGGCGCAGGCACAGCGCGAGATTGTGCTCGGCGCGCAGGGTCTGCGGGGTGTGCGCGCCCATCACCTGGAGATGCAGCCGGGCGTTGAGTTCCTGGCTGGAGGTGGCGTCGCGGTAGCGGCCGAGCAGGCGCAGGGTGCGGGCATGGGCGGTGCCCGCGTTGAGCGTGAGGTGGTGGCGGGCGCGCAGCTCGCGCTCCCGGAAGGACAGCACCTCGCGATGGGTGACCAGCGCCTCCTCGTACCGGCCGAGCAGCGCCAGGACGCTGCCGAGGTTGTGCCGCGAGGAAAGGGTGCGGGGCGCTTCCGGGCCGAGCAGCTCGGTGTAGGCCCGCCAGACGGCGTCGAAGAGGTCGTAGGCCTGCTGGTACGAGCCCAGCGCGATCAGCGTGCCGGCCAGCCCGTCCTGGGCCCGCAGCAGATCGGCGTCGGAGGGGTCGCGCTCGGCGGCGAGCTGGTCGACGACGGCGCTGCCGACCGCCTCGGCCTCGCGGTAGCGGCCCAGTCGGCGCAGCATGTTGGCGTGCTGGTGGGTGAGCACGAGCATGGTGCGCTGGGTGGCGGCGAGACGGGTGCGCCAGCGGGAGATGAACTGCTCGCACAGCCGCAGGCCCATCCGGTATTCGCCGCGGACCCGCAGGTATTCCACGCAGTTGAGCAGCAGCTGCTGGACCGCGGGCTCGGGGCTGTCGAGGACGCCGGCCGGCTCCAGATGCGGGATGAGTTCGGCGTAGCGCTCCCAGTAGCGGGTGTCGGAGGGGTTCTGCGGGTCGGCGGTGACCAGCACCCGGCAGGCGCACGCCGACATCAGGTCGCGCTCGTCCTCGGGCATGTCGCTGCGCAGGAACCGGTGGTAGAGCCGGTGCATCAGCGCGGTCTCCACGGCCGGGTCGGCGTCCTGGGAGACCTGGTAGTCGAGGCGTACGGCGGTGGACTCGGTCAGCCGGCGCAGCGCGGTGTTCCAGCTGATCGGCTCGGCGGCGAGGTCGGCGAGGTGCTCGGGCAGGTCGCCGCGGCGGGCGCGGGCGAGCATCGGCACGGGGATGGTGTCCGGGGCGAAGAACGCGAACAGCTTGAGGAGTTCGACCGCGGCCGGGCTGCGCTCGCGCAGCGTGTTGAGGGTTATGGCCCAGCTCGTCTGGAAGGCCATGGGGTAGTCGGAGGAGATCCGGATGCCGACGAGGCTGGGCTCCCCGCGGCGGATCAGCTCGATGTACTCCTTGGGGGACATCGGGTTGGCGTCGAGCCAGGCGGCGGTCTGGGCGAGCAGCAGCGGCAGGTCCTGGACCGCGTCGGAGAGCAGATCGGCTTCCAGTGCCGTCAGCCGCGGGGCGCGCCGCCGTGCGTAGGCGACGCTCTCGACGCGGTCGAAGGGCCGTACCTCGATCTCCTGGGCGCTGCCGGAGCCCGACCAGTCGCGGGTGAGGGTGGTGATCAGGACATGGCCGCGGCCGTCGGGGACCAGGTCCTCGATCTGCTCCATGTCGTCGGCGCTGTCGAAGATCAGCAGCCAGCGGCGGTAGGGGCGGCCGATGCGGAGCGCTTCGTGGACGGCGCGGATGCGGTCGCCCAGCTCCCGGCCCACGGGGAGGCCGAGCCGGGTGGCGAGTTCGGCGAGCTGTTCGCGGGCGGCGCCCCTGTTGGTGGCGCTGATCCACCACACCACGTCGTAGTCATTGCCGAAGCGGTGGGCGTATTCGGCGGCGATCTGGCTCTTGCCGACGCCGGAGGTGCCGTACAGCGCGATCCGGGTCTCCAGCGGCGGGCCGGCGCCCGCGCCGGAGCCGGCCAGCTTGCCGTGCAGCTCTTCGAGTACATGGTCGCGGCCGGTGAAGCGGTTGTTGCGGCGCGGGATGTTCCACACCTCGGGCGGGTCGTTGGGGAAGCGGGGCGCGCCGGGCGCGTCCTCGTCCACGGTCCGGCCCGGTCCGAGGCCGAGGCGTTGCAGCACCCGGCGG
The DNA here is from genome assembly GCF_042746015.1 of Streptomyces sp. NPDC058773. Classification (NCBI taxonomy): domain Bacteria; kingdom Bacillati; phylum Actinomycetota; class Actinomycetes; order Kitasatosporales; family Streptomycetaceae; genus Streptomyces; species Streptomyces sp. NPDC058773. Next base: position 13,036 of record NZ_JBHYPE010000032.1, on the reverse strand, counting down.
TTGGCCTCCTGGGCGTCCAGGTCGCGCAGGTCGGCGGGGCGCAGCAGGGACGCCGTGGCGGGCAGGCTCTGGGTGGCCACGCTCACCGCGGCGAACCGGTCGGCGTGGGTGGACACCACCTCCCGCAGCGCGGCGGTCCACTCCTCCTGCGTCTTGGGGCCCAGCCGGAAATACCAGTCATCCAGCACCATCAGCAGCCGGCCCTCGGCCTCCAGCAGCCCCGACAGCTCCGCCACCAGCGCGGTGTCCACCTGGGGGTCCCAGCGCAGCATGGTCGTGCCGTGGCCCTGCTGCTCCAGCTGATGGGAGATCCAGGCGGCCCAGGGCCGGGTGAAGCCGGCATAGCTGATGGTGATGTGTTCGGTGGAGCCGGTGGGACCGGAGAAGTGGGCCTGACCGACCATGCGACCGTCTCCCTGGGATGCGATGGTGCGCGCGTGCAGACGCTGTCTCATCAGGCACGCCCTGGCTCTTTGGCACGATAGCCCAAGTGTCCCTCCATATGACGACAGTGCGTCAGGTCATCTCGGGGGCAGGTCAGTTGAGTGCGACCGTGGCGTCCAGGCGGGCCGCGATGTGCCGGATCAGGCGCTCCAGGTCGGCGCAGTAGACGGACGGGTTGCGGAATCCCCCGGCGTCCGCCCGGTAGCGGTGGGCGTAGTTGCCGCCGCCGCACACCTCCACCAGGGCGCAGCCGCGGCACTGTGCGCCGAGGCCGTCCCGGCCGCTGCGGCGGGCGGCCATACCGGGGTGTGCCAGGGCGTCGTCGAAGCTGTGGCGGAAGACGTCGAGGCCGGTGGCGGCGGCGCCCTCGTAGGTGGATTTGAGCGAGTCAACCTGTTCGATGGCGCCGTCGGTGTCCACGACCAGGGCGACGACCGGGGAGAGTCCGACCGCCTCGCTGGAGCTGGGGCGGCCCAGGAGCAGGCCGAGGATCTCGGTGAACACCCGCACCCGGGGGCCGGGGCCGCCGTCCCACCACAGGTCGAAGACGGTGCAGAGCCAGTCGCCGTACGGGGTGCGGCCGGCCGGTCCGGGCGGGGCGGGCGGCGGGCTGGACCAGTTGGCGTGCGGGAGGAGGAAGTCGACCATCGGGGGGTCCAGGGCGCGCAGCGAGTCGTGGACCTCGGCGGGGTCGGCGGTGATGTCGATGGTGCACAGGATGCCGGCGAACACCTCGGGCCGCTCGTGCAGCAGGCGTACGGCGCGGGCGGCGGCGGGCCAGGAGGGCCGTCCGGCGTGGTCGACCCGGCGGCGGTTGAGGCCGGGGGTGCCGCCGTCGAGGCTGAGGCCGAGCCGGAACCCGGCCGCGCCGAGGGTGTCGACCGTGTCGCGGGTGAGGAGCGTGCCGTTGGTCTGCACGCCGAAGTCCGCGGTGCAGCCGGCCGGCAGCGCGGCGCGGACGGCGGCGGCCTGGGCCAGCAGCGGGGCGGGCCCGGTGAGCAGCGGCTCGCCGCCGTGCAGATCGATCCGGACCTCGCGCAGCCGGTGGGTGCGGGCGTGTTCGGCGATGCGGTGAGCGGTCTGCCGCACGGTGGCGGCGGGGACCGTGGGCGGGCGCGCGCGCCAGCTGCGGTCGGGGCCGGCGTAGATGTAGCAGTAGGTGCAGGCGAGGTTGCAGCGGCTGTGGACCTTGAGCACGAACTGCCGGAAGGGCACGACAGCGGTCGGGCCGGTCTTCTCCCCCGCCACGGGTCGCCCCCTGCTCTTGTGCCTGCGTCGAGGTACGGGCACGCCAACTCCGGCCCGCTGTCTGGTACATGGCTCCGCTCCCGGGCAAGGAACCGGATTCCCCCGGCAACTGGCCGGTTCGCTTGCACGTTTGCCCAAAAACCACCGCTCCCGGCGGTCAGTGCAGGGCCTTCTCCGGGCCGTCCTCGTAGTACGCGACGGCGTCCTCCGCCGACGGCCAGTTGCGCAGCAGCAGCGCCGCCACCTCTCCCAGCACCGCATGGCCGGTCCGTGCCGCCAGAACGCCCACGTCGACCCCGGCAAAATCCGGCAGCCGCTCGGCCGACGGCCGCGGAGGGGCGGCCACAGCCGGTTCGGTGCGGGGGGTAGTCGCCACGCTGCTCTCCTCTGGCCGGCTGGACGGGGGTGTTCCCGAACTGCCGTCCACAGAAACACGTTCCGGTGCCGACGGCCAGGCAGCCGGACGGGTGCTGGGGGCGGTCAGGCGGTGGATTCGAGGGCGCGCATACGGGCGCGGGTGCGCTGGGCCTCGGGGCCGGTGTCCTCACCGGCCCGCTGCCACTGCTCCCAGCTCTCGCGGTAGGCGTGCAGCGCGGACCGGGGGCCTGCGGTGTCCTCCAGGACCTCGCCGCGGCGGTGGTGGGCGCGGGCGGCCAGCAGGGCGCTGTCGGCCCGGCGGGCGGCCGCGGCGGCCCGGCGGTAGCAGGCGGCGGCCCGGTCGTGGCGCTCCCGGGAGTCGAAGCGGCGGTCCAGCAGCAGCTGGACGTCGCCCACTTCCAGCCAGGCCTCGGCGGCCACCGCGTCGGGTACGTCCGCGCCGCGGGCGGCCAGCTCCAGGATCCAGTCGGCCTCGTGCAGATCGGCGAGCGAGGGCTGGCGTTCGTAGCGCAGCCGCAGGGCGCGGCCGAACAGCAGCCGATGGCTGCCCAGGTCGGGGTCCTGCGGCGCGACCCGGCCCAGCACCTCGCGCAGCACGTGCACCGCCTCGTTGGCCAGCCGCCGGCCGGGCTCCTCGGCCGGCTCCAGCCGGGCCCGCAGCAGCAGGGCCGCCCCGCGCTCGGCGAGCAGCGCGCTGTGCTCGGGCGAATCGGGGGTGGTCAGCCGGAGGGCGGCGGCCAGTGCGGCGATCGCGGCGTCGAGGGCGGTCAGGTCGCCCGTGCGGGTGTGCACGGCGCGCTGGGCGGCGGCCGTACGGCGCAGACCTGCGGCCTCCAGGGCCCGGTCGTCGAGGGCACGGGCCAGCGCACGGGCGCGTTCGAGGGTGGGCAGCACGGACGGCAGCGCGGCGCCGCCGTGGAGCTGGCGGGCGGCCGCGAGATCGAGCAGGGTCTCGCAGACCAGCCGGTCGGCGGCCCCGCCGCGGCGGCGCAGCAGGACGGCGGCGGTGTCGAGGTCGTCGGCGGCGCGCACGGCGAGCGCCTCGGCGGGGTGCGGGCCTGCGGTGTCCCCGCAGGCGGCCCGCCGGGCCTGGTCGAGCAGGACGCCGCCGCGGGCGGCATAGACCTCGCCGGGCACCTGCTCGCCGCTGGGCCACTGGTCGAGGAGGGTGGTGAGGGAGTGTTCGGCCTCGTCGAGCGGGTCGGGGTCGCCTGTCCCGTCGGTGTCCGGTGCGGCCGGCAGGGCGGCCAGGCGGCGCAGGACCTCGGTGCGTAACACCATGCTCTCCAGGACGCGGGGGTCCAGCAGGCTCATCAGCCCGCAGGCGGTGTGCAGATGGCGGGCGGCGTCGGCGAGGGCGGTGCGCTCCTCGGCGGGGGTGCCGGCCGCGCGGCGTTCCCGGGCGCGGGCGTGGCCGACCCGGCCGAGCACGATCAGCGCCCGGGTGCGCTCGGCCTCGCGGCCGGCCGTGGCGCCCTCCTGGTCGTCGGCGGCCGGTTCCGCCGCGCTCGCCCGTTCCGCGGCGCGGGCCGCGCGCTCCGCCTCCTCCAGGGCGTCCGGCTGGCGCCAGACCCTCCAGGCGTGCAGCAGCGCGCGGGCGAGGTCGGTGCCGGCCACCGGCAGGCGTGCGGTGGCGGCGCGCAGCAGCCGGACCGCCTCGATCAGATCCCGTCCGGCACGGTCCTGTTCGTAGCGCTCCAGGAGGGCGGCGCCTTCGGCGGCGGGGCCGTCGGAGGCGTACGGCCGCCGGGCGGGCGGGCGCAGCGCCGGTTCGAAGCGGCGCAGTACGCGTTCGGAGACCCGGGCGAAGGGTTCGGGGACGGCCAGCCGGCCGGTCTCCGGCTCCCGGCCGCTGCCGGAGAGCATGGCGACCGCGACGGCCGGGAAGTTGCGGGCGCTGCGGCCGAAGGTGCGCTCGACGTAGAGCGAGCAATGCTTGAGGACCAGGGCGGCCTCGCCCGCGCTGAGCCGGGCGAGGAGTTCGTCCCGCACCCCGGGCGCGAAGTCGTACCAGGGGCCGCTCACCCCGGACTGCTCCCCCGACGGCCGCTCGTCCGGCGGGAGTTGGGTGACCAGCCCGCTGAGCAGAACCTCGGCCAGCTCGGCCGGGCCGGTGTGCGGCAGCATCGCGCGCTGTACGAGCTGGATGACGGGCAGGGCGAGCGGGACGGCCGAGAGGTGGACGGCGAGCAGCCGGGCGGCCGGTGAGGCCTGCTGGTCGAACTCGCGGACCATACGGGCCGGGGCGGCGGGGCCGGGCGCGGGCGGCGGGCCCGCCGGAAGCTCGGTGCCGTGGTCGGCCCGGACGACGGAGGCCGCGCCGCGCAGCGAGAGACCGGCGTCGGCGGCGGCCAGCCGGGCCCAGGAGCCGAGGGCGGAAGGGGTGGCGGAGAGGACCGGAACGGCGCGCTCGCGGGGCACTTCGGGCGCGGCGCCCGGTGGCCCGGCGGGACGGCGGCGGCGCCGGGCCGGCCGGAAGTCGAGGGCCTGGAAGGGGCCCTGGCGGCGGATGAGGGTACCGGCGACGGCGGGCAGGAGGGTGCGGGCCCACATCCGCTGCGGCAGCGGCTGGACGACGGCGAGCGGGGCGTCGGCCGCCCAGCGGTAGAGCAGCCGCTGCATCCGGCCGTCCCGCCAGAGGGGGCCGGCGCAGTCGCTGACGACGAGGGTGAGGTGGTGGCCCGTCGGGTCGTACAGCTGGTCGGCGGGGCGCAGCGGGCGGCCGGGGCCGGGGGCCGCGGCGACGCCCACGTCCGGGCCGTGCGGATGGAGGTAGTGCACCGTGACATCGCGGAAGGCACCCACCCGCTCGCAGACCTGGCGCAGGTCGTGCAGCATCTGTTCCCAGACGGCCATCGAGGACGAGCCGTCCATCAGGAGCCGCAGTGCGGCCGCCCTGCGGTGCACCCCGCGCAGCACCGGGATGATCATTTCGGCGTGGGCGGAGAGCTCGGCGGTGGCGGGCTCGTCGAGCGTGCGGGGGACCGGGGCGACCGGCGGGCGGTAGCGCTGGATGGGGCGCAGCGCGCGCTGGAGCGGCAGCAGTCCGGGGAACGCGGAGGCGATCGGGACCGCGACCTCGCCGAGGCGCTGCCGGTCCGGGTCGGGGAACCGGGTGGCGCTCTCCCCCGGGTCATGGGCGGGCAGCAGCTCCGCGACCCGGCGCCGGGCGCCGTCCCGGGGTGCGGCGGGCGCGAGGTCCTCGTCCACCGGTCCGGCCCCGCTGTCGCTCACTGCCGTCCCGTCGCCATCAACGGCCCCGGGGGCCACGGCCGGTCCCACCCGGAAAGTGGCCGGATCTGCACGGTCCGGACGGTCCGTGGGGGTGGGCTCCTCGCCCGCTGCGCCCTCGGGCCGCGGGGCGCCCGGGGTGATCCACTGGGCGAGCCAGAGGGCGTCGGCCATCCCGCGGGCGTCGGCCGGCAGGCCCGCCGCGGTCAGCCGGGCGACCAGTTCGTCGAGGGGGCCCGGACCGGGCTCCCCGGAGGGCACCGGACTCACCTCGTCCGGTCGAGCGGCCGCATCAGCTCCGCCGTCAGACGCCGGCGCGTCTCCTCCTCGTCCTCGTCCGTCCAGCCGGCGCGCTGCGTCAGGTGGATGGCGTTGAAGAGCTGGTCGACGGCGCGGACATCGCCGGGCTCGCGGTCCAGGAAACGGTCGATCACGGCTTCGTAGCGCTCGGCGGCGCCCTCGCCGAAGTGTGCCCGCACCATGGCGGCGAGCCGCTCCTTGTCGGGCACCGGGATGTGGAGGTGGATACAGCGGCGCAACAGCGGGGCCGGGAAGTCCCGTTCGCCGTTGCTGGTGAGCACGATGAAGGGGAAGGCATGACAGCGCACCCGGCCGTCGCGCACCGTGACCTGGGTGCCGTCGTCGCTGAGCACCTCCACCTCGGGGGCGGATCCGGCCAGCCGCTCCAGCTCCGGAATCCGGAACTCCCCTTCCTCCAGCACATTGAGGAGGTCATTGGGCAGATCGATATCGCTCTTGTCGAGCTCGTCGACCAGCAGCACCCGGGGCCGGGCGGCCGGCAGCAGGGCCGTGCCGAGCGGGCCGAGGCGGATGTAGCGGCCGATGCCGCCGCCGGGTTCGTCGGTGGGGTCCGGGCCGGCCGGCACCCCGCCCTCCCCGGCGGCCGGGGCGGCGCGGGCGATCTGGAGGTCCTGGAGACGGCCGATGGCGTCGTAGTCGTACAGACCGTCACGGAGCGTGCTGCGGCTGACGACGGGCCAGCCGAGCACCCGGCCGAGGCCGAGTTCGTAGGCGACCGAATGGGCCAGGGTGCTCTTGCCGCTGCCCGGCGCACCGGTCACCAGCAGCGGACGGCGCAGGTAGAGGGCGGCGTTGACCAGCTCGCGCTCGGTCTCGCCGGGGCGGTGGTGGCTGGCCTCCCGGTGCTGCACGCCGAGTCTGCGTTCCGAGGAGGGGTCGAGGGCGGCCGGCGGCGCCACGAGGGGGCCGCCGTCGAAATCGCGCCAGGGGGGCGGCGGCGGAAGATGCTCAATTCCGTCGTGCGGTGCCCCCGCGCCACGGTAGATGAGCCAGTCGCTCACGTCGGAACTCCTCATCGCCGGCCAGGCCTCGGTCAGGAGCGATGGTCATGGCGGAGCACCGGAGATGTCGGCATCCGCTCGGCCTCCCCCTGCGTCCGCCACCCACAATCACGCAGTCGCGTCATCACGAACAAGTCTTCCACGACGCTATGACAGTACCCACCCGGACGGAAGCGCACGGGGCGGTTTCCGGTCTCCCCCTTGGGTGCCGTGGGCTCCCAAGTGCCAGGTACGGGACGTGACTTGCCGCATGAGGGGCGGACGCCGCGCGGGTGGGCACCGGGCGCGTGCGAGGTGCACGGGGGCGTGCGCGGCGCCCGGCGCCTCCGGGGGCGGCGCCCCGTACCGCTCATCGCGGCGAGACCTGGGGCCGGTCCGTGAACAGCGGCGGAATCGGGTCCTCCGGGTCGTCGTAGAGGAGGATCAGATCGCGCGCCCAGTGGGTGCCCTCCTCCGCGGCCTCCGCCGCCTTGGCCCGCAACTGGCGGACCAGTTCGGGGAGCCGGACCACCCCGCCCGACCCCTGGAGCAGCTCCCGCACCCCCCGGTGGAACTCCTCGCAGCCGGCGTCGCAGTCCCGCTCCTCGCCGTGCCCCCGGGCCGGCCACAGCCCGGCCGGGAAGCCGGTGTCCAGGGCGACGCCGACCGCGTCCCGGCCGAACCCGTCGGCGACGGCGTGGCACAGCGCCGGCAGCGCGCCCTCGGCGGCCGTCTCCAGCAGCCGCCAGATCGCCTCGGCGGAGCCGGACCGGGCGTCGGCGCCCGGCCGCGGCGGGATGCGCAGGGCGTGCAGTTCCCTCGCTGCGGCCAGGGCCTGCCAGCGGCGCAGCCAGGCCGGGTCGACCTGTTCGCGCCGCCCCTGGTCCCGCAGGATCACCGCGCGCCCGGGGCCCACCGGCCGCAGCCGGGCGGTGCGCCGGGTCGAGGCCGCGACCTCCCACTGGCCGGCGGCGGTGTCCCAGCGCCCTTCGGGGACGGCGACCTCCAGGCGGACCCGGGCGCCCGGCCCGGCATCGCCGTCGGCCCGCAGCAGCCGCCCGCCGAGCCGCCGCAGCACCTGCTCCCTGGCCTGCTCGAACGGCACCCCGCCGGCCGACTCCTGGACGTCCACCCGCAGCCACTGGCCCTGGCCGTAGCCCTCGCTGACCGACCAGTTGAACAGCTCCTGCCCGCCCTCGTCGTAGAAGAGCGGCTCGAACTCGACGAGCACCGAGCGCGGCCGGCGGCGTACCGGCCCTATCCTCCGGCGGTCCTGCGGCTGCAGCACCACCGCCTTGGCCTGCACGAACTCCGTGAGGCGGGCGGCCTGTTCGCGTACCCCGGCGGCCGCTTCACCCGGGACGTCGCGCACCTCGTCGGCGGTCAGCTGCGCCACGATCCGCAGATAGTGCACAAAGGCGCGCAGCTCGGTGTACGGGTCGCTGCCCTGGTAGAGCGCGCCATGGCCGTCCCGCCAGGTACGCAGCAGCCAGGTGCCGGGCCGTTCGCCGCGCTCCAGCACCTCACCGACCGCGGCCTCCACGACCAGCGGATCGCGCGGTGCGGGCAGCCGGGCGAGCAGGTCCAGCGCCTGGAGCCGCTCCTGTACGCCCCACAGACGGCCCCGTCCGGCCATGATCGCGTGCTGGGCGTCGAACCAGGTGGGTCCGGCGGCCCGGCCGAGGCCCTGACCGGCCCAGTGCCAGCGGTCGTGCCGGCTCATCAGCGCGTGGTACGGGTCGGGGCCCAGGTCCTCGGCACCCTCGACCAGGTGCTCCGGCCCCAGCCCGCGCAGCGCGGTGACCGGCACCGCCAGCCCGACATGGTCCTGCTGGTGGCGGCCCTTGACGATGCCGACGACCTCGCCGCGGTCGCAGTCGAGCAGCGGGCCGCCGGAGGCGCCCGGGGTGACCCGGACATCGCTGCCGAACTGGAGGCCCCGGGCGTCACGGGCGCCGAAGCGGACCGCGATGAAGGGGTCGACGGGGCCGGTGACGGCGCGGGGGCCGCGCCGCTGCCCCGGCGTACGGGAGCGGCGCCCGTCCTGCGGGCCGCCTCCGTCCTGCGGATCACACCCCTCCCGCCCGGCGCCTGGGGCATGTGTGGCGCGGTCCGCCCGGAGGCCCGTGTCCGCGTCACCCTCCCCTTCGGCACCCGCGCCCGGCTGGTCGTGTCCGCGGAAGATGTACGCGTCCTCCAGGAGCGTCGCGGGCTGGTCGCTGAGCCAGGCGCAGGGGTGCTCGGTCTCCGGGTCGATCAGCCGGACCAGGGCGAGGTCGGCGCGGGCCGCGGCGGGCCCGGCGTCCGGATGCGGCCGGCTGAGGTCGTAGGCGAGCCGGGCGGGCAGCACCGCACCGTCGAAGGTGACCCCGAGGACCCCGTCCGGGCCCGTGTCGCGGCGCCGCCCGTCGCTCGCGGCGAGCACATGGGCACAGGTCAGCACCCATCCCGGGGCGATCAGCACCCCGCTGCCCCACAGCCGGGCGGCGGGGCGGCCCGGCGCGGCGCGCAGTCCGACGGTGGCGCGGCCGGCGTGGTCGAGGAGCTGTGCGTAGCGGGTGCGGTCGGCCCGGCCGTCGGCCCGGCTCTCGGAGTTCGGCATCAGCGGCTCGAATCGTCCGGCTCCCGGGGCTCGGCTGCGGCCGCCCCGTGCGGCTCGTCCCGCAACGGCGCCCCGTCGTCGCGCCGCCAGGTGAGGGTGACGGAGAGGTTGGCCTTCGCCTCGCCGTCCGCGAGCAGGGCGACGGCCTTGCCCGGCTTGGCCGACAGCTCCACACCGAAGGTCACGCTGGTCTCGTGCGGCGCGACCCGTCCGGCGGCCTCCCGGACGCTGGTGGCGACCCCGCCGATCACCTCGCGGAGCCCTTCGACCCTGGCCCCGAGCGCATCCCAGGCGCCGACGTCCTCGAATTCCCCGTCCGCGTCGTCCGCCCCGTCGGGCCCCGGGGTGTCGAGCCGGGAGACCCGGGCCCAGACTTCCGTGCCGTCGGGGAGTTCGATGCGCTGTGCGCGATCTTGCATCACGGCCTCCTGCGCCCCGTGGGCGGCAATGTGCCAATTGCCGCAGGACCGTTGACAGGTGATCAGGCTAGCGGCCGGCGCTCTGTGGCGCGAGAGGTCCGTGAGCCTGCCTATCCTGGCCGGTAATGACCCATGACCCCTGGTGGAGAGCGCGTGTATTTCACTGACCGTGGCATCGAGGAGCTGGAGAACCGGCGCGGCGAGGAGGAGGTCACCCTCGCCTGGGTGGCCGACCAGCTGCGTACGTTCGTCGACCTCAATCCGGACTTCGAGGTACCGGTGGAGCGGCTGGCGACCTGGCTGGCCCGCCTGGACGACGAGGACGAGGACGAGTAGACCGCCGGGAAGCGGGCCGGGACCGGGGGCCCGGCGCTCCCGTTCCCCTGCGGCCGGGTCCCGCGCGGACGGTCCGCCCCCCTTGGAGGCGGCGGACCGTCGTGGCGGAACCGTCGAGCGAAGCCCTTCGTGGCGGCACCACGGCGGAACCGCGGATGGGGCGTACGCGGATCAGAGGGCCTTGATCGCCTTGTGCAGTTGCTCCTCCACCTCGTACCCGTCGTGGAGAGCCTCCCGCCCGGCCTGCCGGTCGTGCTCGATGTACGCCTTCTTGTTGTGGTACTCGGCGGCCTCGGTCGCCTCACCGGCGGCGTCGAGGCGATGCCGGATCTCCGCCGCGTGGCGCGCGTGCCGGCATGCCGCCTTGGCGTTGACGATCTTCCCCTGGGTCGCGTGGTTGTACTTCGCGGCCTTCTTGTAGTGGCGGCCGCCGTCGGCCGAAATGGCCTTGTCGTTCAGTGAGTTGGCACTCGCGATCAGCCCCTTGCAGGACGCGGAGGCGGAGACGGAAGCGGCGGCGGGCCCGGCGGGGGCGGCCTGGGCGGCGGTGGCCGACAGGCTCAGAGCGGCGCCGAGCACCAGTGTCGAGATCAGCCCCGTGGAAGTACGCACAGTTCAACTCCTCTATGGCATACGCCATGACATCGATGGTCACTTACCAGGACTCCCCTTCCGCGGCGCGCGGTTGCACCCGACGGCGGTCACCTCCGGGCGGGATCGGCGCTTGACTTCCACAAGCCGCGATATATCGTGTCCTCAAGAGACGCGATATGTTGCGTTGCACGGCTTGTCCAGGGGGTGCCAGGAATGTCAGCGCGGAGCGAGTGGCCACAACGGCCGGTGCAGGTGGCCGAGCCACGCACACTGGAGATCCCCGGCCCCCTCGACGCCGTGAGCGTGCGCGTGGTCGGCGGCACCGTCAACGTCGTCGGCACCTCGGACGGCAGCCCGGCCCGGGTGGAGATCAGCGAGCTGCACGGCCCGCCGCTGACCGTCTCGTGCGAGGACGGCACCCTCTCGGTCGCCTATGACGACCTGCCCTGGAAGGGCTTCCTGGAGTTCCTGGAGCGCAAGGGCCGGCACCGCAGCGCGGTGATCTCGGTGACGGTGCCGGCCGGCACCCGGGTCGAGGTCGGCGTGGTCGGGGCCGGGGCGGTGATCTCCGGCATCTCGGGGCGTACGGACGTCCGCGGGGTCTCCGGTGACGCCACGCTCGTCGGGCTGACCGGCGAGGTGCGGGCGGACACAGTCTCCGGCAATGTCGAGGTGCAGTCGGTCACCGGCGATCTGCGGTTCCACTCCGCCTCGGGGGACCTGACGGTCATCGACGGTGCGGGCGGGGCGGTGCGCGCGGACTCCGTCAGCGGCGACATGGTCCTCGACCTGGACCCCGCCCGGGGCGCGGACATCGCGCTGAACACGGTCTCCGGGGAGGTCGCCATCCGGCTGCCCGACCCGGCCGACGCCACGGTGGAGGCCAACACCGCGAGCGGCACGGTCTCCAACGCCTTCGACGCCCTGCGGGTCACCGGCCAGTGGGGCGCCAAGAAGATCACCGGCGCGCTCGGCGCGGGCACCGGCACCCTCAGGGCCACCACCGTCACCGGCGGTCTGGCCCTGCTGCGCCGCCCCGCCTTCGGGGACGAGGAGCACCGGCCGGGCGACCCCGGCGACGGCCCGGCCCCCGGCCCTCAGGGGGGCTCCCCCACCGACCCGTCCGCCGAGAAGAAGGTGCTCTGAGCATGCCCCCCGTCTTCGCCCACGGCCGCCTCCGCCTCTACCTCCTCAAGCTGCTGGACGAGGCCCCGCGGCACGGCTACGAGATCATCCGCCTCCTGGAGGAGCGCTTCCAGGGCCTCTACGCCCCCTCCGCCGGTACGGTCTACCCCCGGCTGGCCAAGCTGGAGGCCGAGGGCCTGGTGACCCACACCACCGAGGGCGGCCGCAAGGTCTACTCCCTCACCGACGCCGGCCGTACCGAACTCGCCGACCGCGGCGGCGAGTTGGCCGACCTCGAACTGGAGATCCGGGAGTCGGTCGCGGCGCTCGCCTCCGACATCCGGGAGGACGTGAGCGGTTCGGCGCGCGACCTGCGCCGGGAGATCCGGGAGGCCGCCCAGCAGGCCCGTACGGACGCCCGCGGCACCGGGAAGGCCGGACGGACCGGCGGCGGGGCCTCGGACGGCGCCGGCGGCGGGCCGTTCGCGGACGCCGCCGACTACTTCGAGGGCGCGTTCGGCGACAAGGAGTCCTGGCAGCAGGCGAAGGAGGAGTTCCGCCGCGCCAAGGAGGAGTGGAAGGAGCAGGCCCGCCGGGCCAAGGAGGAGAGCCGGCGCGCCAAGCAGGACGCCCAGCGGGCCCGTAAACAGGCCAAGGACGCCCAGGAGTTCGCGCGCGAGGAGGTCCAGCGGATCCTCAAGCGTGTCCAGGAGCAGACCCAGGGTGCGGTGCGCTCGGGCGACTGGTCGGGCGCGTTGCGCGAGGCGCTGTCCGAAGTCTCCCGCGAGGTCGGCCGCTTCACCGGCGGCCCGTCCGACGCCCGGCGAGGCGCCGGCGAGCCGGGCGCGGCCGGGCGGTCCGGCAGGAACGCCGGAACCAAGGTGACGGTCGAGCGCACCGACCGGCCCGGGGACGGCCCAGGAGCGGACACGGCGGCCGAGGCCCCGCTCGCCCCGGAGTGGGCGAAGGAACCGCCCGGCGACGACCCCGCCCGCGACTTCGACCGGCTGCTGGACCGTTTCCGCGACGATCTGCGGGACGCGGCACGCGATCACGGCGTCACGGCCGCCCAGCTCAAGGAGTCCCGCCGCCGGCTGTCCACGGCCGCCGCCCACATCGGCGCGCTGCTGCGCCACCCCGAGCAGTTCGCCTTCCACGCGGACCAGGCGGATCAGACGGACCGGACTGACCGCACGGGCTGACCGCACGGACTGAACGGACCGGGCGGGCCGAACCGGCGGGCCCGCCGGGACGGAACCGACGGCTCGTGACGAACGCCGCGGCGGGGGGGGGGGGCGCCCCCCCGCCCCCCCCCCCCCCCCCCCGCGCCCCCCCCCCCCCCCCCCCCCCCCCCCCCC